>NZ_JAMYSE010000034.1:0-62452 GCF_040321795.1 Mesorhizobium sp. M0244
GCTGACCCCGTGCTTGCGGCACAGATCGGCAACCGATACCCCGGCCTCATGTTCCTTCAAAATTCCGATGATCTGCTCTTCAGAGAAGCGGCTACGTTTCATGTCCTGGTCCTCTCGATGGGCCAGAACGAACTTCAAACCGGATTAGATCAGAGGGGCAAGGTCACAAGCTGTCTCGCTACTCACTGGCTGAGTGAAACGCGGCAGACCTTGAAGTCAGCGATGTGCTAATTCTCTACTTAAGGCCGAAGACTTGCTGAGCTTGGTCAGACTGCAACAAGTCGCGTGCCGAATGTCCGACACCCGGCAAAATCACGAGCCGCCAATTGAAAGGCCACCCGTTAGCGGTCGCGACAGCTTGCGCCAGCTCAAAAGTGAACTGCCCCCGATCCAAACGCGTCTCTCCTTGGCGCATAGCAGCTGCGCTTTCGTTTAGATCGACATCGCCAGTGTCGTCTTCTCCAAGATAGATCGTTAGAGGCAAAGCCAGATAGGCCTTCAACTCCTGAGAGGCTTGATCCGGCGTATAGACGCAGCCCGAGGAGAGACATCCCAGCCCGTAAGCTGCCGCCTCTGCTAGCGAGGGCAATACGTAGGTCGACGGATTGGCTACGACCACTCTCTTGGCATCCGACAAGGCAAATGCTGCAACACGCGACATGAATTGACCTCCCGCCGAGTGCCCAAAAAGGTAATACTGCGCAGTCGGCAGCCCCTCTCGGGCCCTCGCCCAGTTTACCAAGCCCTTCACGTACCAGACAGTCCACCTGTCCCGAGGTTGAATTGTGCCCGAGTTGACAATGCCTCCCCGCTGATAGCTCCAGCCTGGGAACCTTTCCAGGTCGAAAAGCGGCGCCATAACGATCAGGCAATTTCGATCCGCAAGAGGCTGCGCGTAGTCTCGGTAGGATTCGGCCGTTCGGCTTAGTCCATGGAACACGAACAGGATCGACGGATTGGCACAGTTCTTCGGATGATAGGTGTATACCGTCAACTTTATGCCGTTAATAGTTGCTGAGGTCGTACCTTTTCCAACCTTCCAGGCAAGTACTTGGCCTGAATACGTCAGACTACAGCCTAAGACGACTGCCGCTAACAGACGGATTAGAAATCGCACCTGTCGCTCCCATGGACGATCCCGCAGGGATGACATATCCCATTAGCGGCAGCTAAACAAATCAAAACCGGCTGAGCAGTAAAGAGTTCGTTTCTCCAAGTCTGGTCCTCGCAACGTTCGCAAGCGACGCCTCCGCGGCACCTCAGCGTCCTGAGTGACAGGGTATCGGCTCCTTGTTTTGTCGGCACGTATCGCTCGCGCCGCCATTGCGATCGAGGAACCCAGTGCAAATCCGCGTACGGCAACGCATAAGCTTCGGAGCCTCACGCCAGTGCAGGGATGGCCAATTTAAGGCATCTGTCTTGAACGGCTACGACAACATCGGCGAGTCCAGGCGACAACGCCAGCAACCGATCGATTGTCGCGCGACCGGCTGCCCCTCCCATTATCTTTGGTTGGTAATCGAGGCGCGGGTCTCTGTTTTGAACGTAAACTGGATAAATATCTAAACAGATCTGCTTCGCACCAAAGTGGAAGCAAGGCAGAATGGACTCCCCTTTGCTGTTTCCGGACCCAAAAGCAAAATTGCCGACACTGTATAATATCGGCCGACCATTATAAATCTCGATCGGCTGAAGGATGTGGGGATGATGGCCGATGACTGCGTCCGCACCCAGGTCGATAAATAGCCGTGCTTTCATGCGATCTTGCTCGGTAGGTTGGCGCTGGTATGGCAAACCCCAATGTACCATCACGGCGATCCGATCGACCAGTGGACGAAGCTGGGCCAGGTCACGCTCGACGAATTCGGGCACATCTTGTGCGGAGCCTGGAAGTTCGCCACGAGCCGCTGTTCGACGGTTCCAGTAATATCCGAGAAGTCCGATACGGATATCTGCGCCATCAAAAATCGCGGGGTGGTAAGCAGAGCTCTGGTTCCTACCACCACCGTACGGTTGGATATACTGTCGCTCTAACGTGGCTAGCGTCTCAACCACGCCACCCCGACCGCAGTCTTGAATGTGGTTATTCGCGACAGTCATGGCAGCGAAGCCTGCACGACGTAAGACAGAGGCTGACTTGGGATCGACTTTGTATGAGTAGTTCCGAGTGGTACCTGCTTTCTCTGAGATGGTGGAGAACGGCCCCTCAAGATTTCCCGTTATCAAAGCGCAGCGTCTAAAGATCGGCCTGATCCAGGCGAAGGCATAGTCTGGGCCAAACCTGCGGATACGATGACGCATCCGCATCCCGGTCATCACATCTCCGACCGCCGCCAAATGGTACGGAGCGCTGGCGGACCAAGAGAGGAACTGTTCAAGTTGGTCCGGGTCGATGAGATCGATGTCATCCGGAATTATGACCTCTGAAAACTTCTCGCGAATATTTTCAACATGGCGCCGGACTTCTTCCGACTCACTGAGGCGGTAGAGGGGTGGCTGAACGGAGGGTGCCAACAATGTCTCAACCGCTGAAGAACTAAAGCCGATCCCACGTTTCTCAAAAACGCTTCGGATCAGTGTTTCGTACCGGCTGCTGAATCTCGTTCGGTCTGCATGAAGCAAACACGAGGCGAAGTTCTCCGGAAATGACCTGAGGGCGCGCGTTCGAATTCCGGAAGGAGCATACGGGCTATCAGAAAGTCGTCCCAGCGCCAAAAGGGCAGCTACAACTAACGAAATGCAAGTAAGTTCGTCTCCCGGAAAAGCCTTGTGCAGGTCCCACATTGTCGCCGCTATGATTTGCGCGACCAGCGCCTCCTGCGGCGGCATGTCGGCATCGTCCATACGTGAGTCATTGGCAAGAGTATCCGATGGTACGAACTCGGCATCATGACGGAGGTGCCAGCACCATAGGTAGGGAGTCGAGAGCATCGAGGCCGCAAAGTATGTGCTCAAGGCGTACTCAAGTGGGCCGGGCCTGCTGAAACTGGCGCGCGGTGCATGCAGCCTGTCGGCTTGGATGTCAGCGGTATGGCGCACCACGTGAAGTCCGAATGCCTGATATATGAAGCTGGCATTGTGCGAGGGGTCGCACAGATAAGCACCGCCTGAAATTCGTGGAAGCCACCCTTCCGCCGTGACTGCACGCCCCGGGCCAAACAGCAATTCCCCACAGAGGGGGATCGAAAAATCATCGAGATTTTCGATTCTTGCTGGATATCGGTATTTGGTCCCTTTGACCGGCACCAACCTAAGCAGGTTCCCGTTAACTCCCCCTTGTTTCGGCTGGTGCGCATTGACGATCGCCCTGACCTTCGGCAAGGGGCCCTCGCCGAGTGAACGAAGCACTTCGTTCACTCGATGAGCCATCAAGGAGACGTGGTAGTAGACGTTGACCTGGCCGAAGCGTGCCGCAGTCTCACAACCTTCCTGTTCACCAAGAATGCCGCCGCCAAAAGGCTTGAAGACATAGTTACCTTGCTTGTCGGGCAGTGCTTCGCCCATCTCACCCGTGGGCCAGTTAATTTCCGCGGCTGGATGACCAATTACGTCCACGTACCGCCCACGCAGGCCTTGCCTCTCTGTGTTCTGGTAAAGATAAGGCAGTTCGACCTCGGTTGAATGCACCCGGCCGCCAGTAAAATCTGAATCGCAACGCTCCCAGACGTAAACAGATCCAGTCGCCATCTTTTTCCCCAAAGCTACTGTTTCTTCTGCGAATGCTGAGACGCAAGAATTCACAAGTCTTGCGCTCTGCAAGCCTCCAAACCTTTCGCCGACGGTGCTGAAATTGAGTCCGAAAGGACATGCCGTCGGTTGCAGGCCAACTCTCTACGGGGCGCGGAGATTGTCCTTTAACATGCTCTGGGGCCGCATTTCCCTCCATGGTGGGAAGCTGGATCCGCATCTGCAGCCCAGCTTCCTGGAGCCTTTTGGCCTCAATTCGCCCGCCCCTTTTTGGGGCTACACAAAATCAATCTCCTGAGGAAGCACATCTATCAGATGCTTGCGACCGGCTTTTTCTTCTCTCCGTTTATTCGAGCTGCCTTACTGAGGCCGCCTGCTGAACTGTTATCCTCACCCGATGCAGCGAGCTCTTGCCGAGCGCTCTCCAATGCCTTCGCTGCAGATCCCTCCTTAATCACCTTAAGTTCTTCCGCGACCATATTCGATTTTATGAGATGCCACTTGTCGAGGGAGGCGGCGCGCACGAAGCCGTAAGCCGATGGCATACGGACCATCAGCCAGCCTAGCTTCAATAATTCCTCCGTGAAGCCTCTCACGAACGCTGCCCTGCCGACACGCCGTCCAGTTAGGCGCCTGAATGTCTTGTACGACATTCTTGCACGGGTTCGCGGCTGTCCCGCTTTGTTTGTGGTGCGTTTCAAGGTCAAAGCAACGAGTGTCGCCGCATCATTTAGCGAAACAATCGGTGTGGCAGTTTGCGAAACAGTATCCATAACTTTACTCTCCTTTGCTTCAGCAGAATCGATAAACTCATCACTGCTATCGAACGTCGTTCGTCTCGGGCCGAACCGAAGGAAATGGGGCCACTTCATCGAACCAGCCATCCTTTTTTGCCAAATACGACATTGCCATTGCGTGCATGGCAGCCCTTATTTGCGGTGGCCGCGACTGAGACATAGATGTGACAGGTTCCGCAGCTAGCTCACCAGATCTCGACACAAGCGCTATTTTGGCGCCCGATCCGTCAGTGCTCCATCTCAAAGTTAGAACCAAACCACCACTGTGCAGGTGCCGACGTAGGTCGGTATCAATATCAGGCTCGGAACTTACCAATATTAGTCGTGTAGTCGGCAAGGTCGACAGCGAACGGCGGGACCATTCATCTTCGCTGTTAACAATGAAATAACCCTGGTTGCCGCGCTGCAACACCCGCTGAGTGAGATCTTCGAGAACTGTACCATTATCTGCATCCGTTCGAGTCATCGAGACCGCGCGGCAAGCACCCAGACAAAGACCGCTCGCCCAAAGTCTGTCCGGAGAGGCTGCATAAACCAGAGCTTCCAGGAACGGGTCTCTGGCCAGCATTTGCGGGGTTGTCCGCCGGCCAAATTCCTGGGGTACAGTGTTGATGTAAGCGCCTCTTTTCGACAAGAGACCAACTCTTCGCCCTTCGGCTTGGAACCGGTGATCGATTGCTGTTGCCACCATACCAGTGTGTCGATCGCCAATGACGAGTACGGTGGCGATTTCCGATGAGCCCGGCTCATTGTACATATTGGCCAGGATTACCTCACCCACATCTCTCGAGATCCCCGCTCGCGGCCAAAGATGAAACTCGATCCCCGGCCGTGCATTTACCTCGATGACAGTACACCCGACCTCTTTGTAAGATCTTGCAATGTCGGGCATGATGAGATCTATCCCGGCAATGCTAAGGCCGATGACTCTGACGATGCGCTCGCACAGTTGCTTGTTATCTGGATGAACGGAGCTTGTAACATCGACCGGGATGCCTCCACGGGCGAGGTGACCGGTAGGTCGGAGAACCAAAGGCTGCCCGGAAATTGGGACGGACTCCGGCGTATGACGATGCAAGGCTAGGTGCCGTAGCAACTCATCGTCGATTTCTACAGGAGAAAGACGTCTCCCGTCTCTGTCCGGTTCTCGATTCAAATCATGAATCAGGTCAAGTATCGTTTTTTCACCGTCGCCAACGACTTGGGGGGGGCAACACATGACCGCCGCCACGAGGTGATAGTCAACGACTGTCGCTCGAAATTCCGGGCCGGCGATGAACTGCTCAACCAAGACGCCATACCGCTCTGACTGAGTGACGTCGTGCGCTATATCGAATGCAGCCTCAACTGCACGGCGTCCCCGCAGTTTAACCGAAACTCCCCGCCCCTGATTTCCCTGAGCCGGTTTCACCACGACGGTCTTACCCAGCTGTTTAGCGGCAGCGACGGCCTCAGGTTTGGTGCGAACGGTAATTTGACGGGGTACTGGGATCCCCGCTTGCGCCAAAAGTCTGTTGCCCAGCCTTTTGTCCAAGGCCACCTTCGCCGACGCAAACGATGTAGAACCCGATATCGTTGAGAACAGCTGCTTCTGGTGCTTGCCTTGGCCAAGGCGAAGGTGGTTACGGGCAATGAACTCGAACGGGATGCGATTTCTCTTAGCTGCAGCTACAAGCACAGCGGTCGAATTTGAAAGACGCCGTCTCTTCGCCCTTTCCAGGTTTAGCTCCCGAGTCTGAGCGTATTTCGGTGCCCCGTCCTCGCCTCGCGCCGCCTCACCAATCGCCTCAACGACAGCCGAAGCAGCCGCGCGCGACATCTGCGGGTCATCCGACTCCCAAACGATTGCAAGATGGCTTTCGGACGGGTCGCCTACTAGCGACGCCGTCGGCGAAAACGAATAGAAATTCATCGCGCGGCGAAGCTCAAGATCAGCGGACAGGATTGCATCGGCAATGTAGCGAGGGACCAAAGCGTCTTGTGCACAACCGGGAAACATTTCGGACAGCGCTGAGCGAGCCAGCGCAGTAAAATCGGAGATGCAAGAAACCGCTAGCTGCCCGATATTCAGGGTTAATTTGACCACCGTGTTCGTGCTATGCACATTAAGTCCCGACAGCACCTTAAACCTGACAATCTCAATTTTTCCCAACTCTTCAGATAGGCTGACCATAACCCCACTTTTGACCCCCTGATGTTCACGCTCCGCCTGCTTTTCGACCGTGTCCCACCGGTCGTGATGTAGACTTCCTGAATACCGTTGCGTTGCAGCCACTTCAAAAGCATCTCGAAAACCGGCCGCCCACCGATCGGCATGAGAGGCTTCCGCAAGACCAATGTGAAGGTGCGAGGACGTGGCCCATTCCACCACATTGAATGACTGCTTTCTTCTGATCCCCCCTTCTCGGCCTGAACGCCCCTGAATGCCATTGTCACGGCCGCAGCATCCGGAAGTCGAATTCTTGTTCTCTTAAAAGGCCGGTGAGATTTCCCGCCAGCCTGATCCGGACATTGCAGCTGGATGGTATGTGCCATCGAGGGTTGTGTCGTCGTGCGTTCGAATGGCGGGGATCCAGACGTTATGGTGTTCAATAGCCGTGCCGATAAAATCACGAGCAGAGAGGAAGAAAAAAAGCGTAAAAAGCGTAAATTGAATAAAGGTCGAATAGAAAAAGACTTGTAAATGCCACCTGAGTATAAGTGGGGCGAGTATCATGTCTGTTTCAAGAATTAAACGCGGGCGCCTGAAGAGAGCTAAACGCTCATTCGCTACCCGCCGAGTCGCGGCATCTCACATGCGGACACTCGTCACCGGGCCCCTACAGCCCGTCGCTGGCGATCTTGTTTTGGCGCGCGTTGATGAACTCGGCAATCACAGCAGACTGGAGCTCATCTGCGGCCGAAAAGCGATCATGTTTCCCGGAGATGAGATAATCCTCTGTTATGGAAACAGGTACGCTCCTGACCAGTTCGAGGCCGTAATAGGCCCCGATCTGGGGCCGTGCGACTTAGTAGCGGGGGGAGGCATCGCGGCATGTGAGCTTTCCAGGCATGCTCGCATGCTGGCGCCAACCAAGATCACCCCTCTCGGCCTGATTGGCGACAAGTTCGGCCGCCGGCTAAACGTGTGGGATTACAAGGTCAGCTCAGACGATTTACCCCCTTCACTGCCGATTGTTCTGTCGCTTGGGACCTCAATGAACGCCGGCAAGACATTGACGGCGACGTCATTGGTCAGAGGATTCAAAAAGGCGGGACTGAAGGTCGCCGCACTGAAAATCACAGGAACTGGCTCGGGTGGCGACACTTGGATTGTGCGGGATGCCGGAGCCGACATCGTTCTTGATTTCACAGATGCAGGATTTGCAACGACGTATTTAGCCCCGGTAGATTTGATTGAGAAGGGTGCTTTCCGCCTACTGAACCATGCCGCTGAAAATGGATGTGACGTCGCTGTTATTGAGATTGCCGATGGGCTGCAGCAGAAGGAAACTTCTGAACTAATTCTGGCTGAATCATTGCGTGGCATAGCTCTTGGCGCGATTTTCGCTTCCTATGACGCGATGGGAGCAAAGTATGGAGTTGATACCCTCCGCGCTGCTGGCCACAAGGTACTTGCAATTAGCGGCAGGATCGGGCGCTCGCCGCTCGGTGTGAGGGAGGCTGAAGAAGCCACTGGTCTGCATGTCTATTCCCCATGGGAGCTCCAGGATGGGGCACTCAGCCCCGTTCTACGGGCCCGCGCTTCTGAAAAACTAGCTAACGGACAGAGCAATAATCCATACCTTCGGCGCATAGCTGACTCCTCAAATCCAACTATGGCAATCGGCCAGGGTCGAGCCCATTCTTCCCAGCTGCGAGTTGATTTTTTGGGCAAGCTCGCGCACGAACTGATTCTGGCAGAGTTGGGAGAAACACCTGGCCACGGAAGGCCTGCCAGCGACAGCAGGGCGACATGGCCCAGTCCCTTTGGGAGCGTCTTGGTCACTTTGCCCGAGGTGCTATCGCAAGGCTCGAACCCCGCGTTTATGTCGATCCAGGCGCCCGCTGAGATGATAGAAGCGGCAGTGTTGGCAAAAACCCGTGGAGCCCTCAAGTCATCTCTGGGCAGCCTGGTCCAGGCCCTCGGGTGCCCTCCTCTGTCCGCCACCCAAATGTACAATCTCGTGAGCGGAGCTTGGTCGATGTTCGAGGCAGTTGATCACGATGAACGCCTTTTGGGAGCAAATCGGCATCAGCAAAATGTTCTTGCAGGACCTGCTTTGAGCCCTCATGACGATTTGGATGGGATGATCATGAATTTCTCGGGAATTTTCAACGAGGGCGGCGACCAGCATGCCCCGCTTGGGCGGGCGTGAAAGACGGTGTCCTTGGTGAGAACACGAGGTAGGCGGCGGTACAGCGCCCCGCTCAGCGAAATGTGGCGAAGGTCGATACCTGGCCTTGCTGCGGTTGTGGGTTTTGGTGTCTGTATCAATGCGCTCCGATTTGCTGGGCCGCTTTATTTTATACAAATATTCGACCGGGTCATTTCCAGCCGCAGCGTGGAAACCCTTATTATTCTGACCTTGGCCGCCTTGCTCGCTCTGGTAACCGGCGTCGTGCTGGAAGCCATTCGTCACCGTATGCTTTCCCGCTGGAGCGTTTGGATCGAGCACCACTTGACCAGCCAGTCCGTGAAAGCCGGATTGACGGCAGGCGTCCCCAATCCGCCGCTTCTGACCAGCATCGAGAAAGTCTCCAGCTTTGTTGAGCGAGGGCTAGCTGCTTGGCTGGACGTGGTCTGGGCTCCCGTTTTCCTGTTATGTGTATACTTGATCCATCCTGTTCTCGGCCTGATCGCGTTGGCAGGCATGGCTTTGCTGACAGGTATGAGCCTGCTCAAAGAAAAGATCACACAAGAGCCCCGCCAAGCTGAACGTGAAGCTGCCAAGCAGGCGAAAGAGGTATTGATCTCAGCGGAAAGGCACAAAGACGTAGTCGGCGCCTTCGCAATGGCCGACGCGATCGCCGGTCGCTGGGGTAGGAACAGAGTAGATGGCTTTTTGCAGCGGGAGCGGCTTAATGCCAGAGGATCGAGCCTTGATGCAGCGATCCGGGCGCTGAACCGTTGCGTTTACATAGTTCTATTGGCATCGGGCATCTGGCTGTTCCTGAACGATTCGGCGTCCCTCGGAGGCGTATTTGCAGCCCGGCTCATTGCCAGATTTGCTTACAGAATGGTGGAAAAGGCAGTTCGGGAGCTCAGAAGCCTTAGGGAAGCGCGGGAGGGATACTCTAAGATTAAGGCGGAGCTTGCCAAACCGTTGGACGTAGAGCCGTCTCTGCTTCCTGGAACGCCGCACGGCTCGTTAGTTCTCGATCAAGTTACATTCAGGCATGCTGGATCGCGAGCAGACGTATTTAGGAAACTGTCGCTTTCTCTGGCTCCTGGGGAATTGCTGCTGGTCATAGGACGTGCAGCCACCGGCAAGACGACGCTTTCTCGTCTTCTCATTGGTTTGCTCAAGCCCCGCACCGGTCAGATCCGCTTGGGAGACATGGACATAACCAGGCTTCCGGATAATGTTAGAGCTGGAGGCATTGGCTATTTACCTCAGCACGTTGAACTGTTTGAGGGAACCGTCGCGGAAAATATTGCACGGTTTCAACAAAGTTCTATCGATGACGTGGTTTCCGCAGCAAAAATAGCCGGAATACACGAAATTATCGTTCGTCTGGGCCAGGGCTATGACACTTTGCTTAACGACTCGGTCGGCCTGTCCGGGAGTGAACGGAAGCGAGTAGCCCTTGCCCGCGCGCTTTTTCGCGCGCCGAGACTTATTGTCTTGGACGAGCCATTCGCCAATTTGGACCCTGCCTCGAAGAAGGCCCTTGAGTCGGCGGTTAGGCTTATGAAGGATGCGGGAAGCTCGGTAATTGTGACCATGTCCGGACAGACCAACCGCCTTGCCGGACTAGTTGACAGGTCGCTGATCCTGGGAAGTCGATCGCCCGAGCTCACCGAAGGTTCCGTTCGTCCCGTTCGCTTAGGGAAAACTGAATTGCGGAGCGTTAAGTGATAGCTTCGCTCGCCCTTGGCACCAAACACCCCGGCACCCAGCAAGCCGAAGATCCGCCGCCGTTTGGTAGGCGTTTAGTGATCTCTGGTTTCGCGATAGTCGCTGCCTTCTCGACCCTGACCGGCATGTGGCTTGTCGCGGCACCTATCCAGGGTGCGGTCTTGGCCACCGGGGTGGTGAATGTCGCGTCAAACGTCAAGACAGTTCAGCACCTCGAAGGCGGCATCATATCAGAGATATTGGCTCAAGAAGGAGATCGCGTGTCCCCAGGCCAGGTGTTGATACGATTGCAAAACACCGCTTCGACGGCCGCTGCAAATGAAATCAAGGCGCAGTGGTACGAGGCGAAGGCTACCGAAGCGCGCTTGGTCGCGGAAAGAGATGGAAAGGACACGATCGAAATTCCGCCTGAATTGAAAGCGTCCGGCAAATTGGCAGCGGATGCTGTTTCCGGGCAGGAGAGTGTCTTTCGGACACGTCAAAACCTCTTCAGAGAGCAGCTCTCCCTGCTGCAGCAAGCAACCGGAAGCATGGCGAAGGAGATAGAGGGTTTTGAAGGGCAAGTCGTAGCGGCTACTCGAAAACTCGCGCTAATCGAGGAGCAATTAGGTGATGTCCGCAGCCTGTATGAAAGGAAGTTGGTGGTCAGGACACGCCTGGTAGATTTGGAAAGAGAAAAGGCAGACGTGGGAGGTGCCCTAAGCGGGTATGTAGCATCGATCGGCGCGACCCAGCAAAAGATGGAGGAGACGAAATTCAAGATCGCCGAACTTAGCGCCTCGACGACGGCCGATATCGTCGAGGCACTAGGAGAAACACGCGCCAAAATATACGAATACGAGCAGCGAATGGCGGCTGCTGATGACGTGGCGACGCGTACCGAGATACGCGCTCCTATCGGAGGCACCATAGTGGGACTTAAGGTCCACACGAATGGAGGGGTCGTAGCGGCCGGAGAGCCGCTAATGGACATCGTCCCTCAAGAAGACAACTTCGTTGTTGTGGCAAACGTTGACCCCCTCGACGTCGATCAGGTGAAAGTAGGGCTGCACGCGACGGTTTGGCTGAGCGCTGTGAGCAAACGTTACCAGCAACCGATGAGCGGTGACGTTCGCACTCTTTCAGCTGACCGACTAATTGATCCTCGGACCGGTCAAGCTTTCTATTCAGTTCGAATTGTTCTGAGACCGGAGTCTTTGAAAGCAGCGCCTGTAGCATTGCAAGCTGGGATGAGCACGCAGGTCATGATCGAAACTGGAGCGAGGTCAGCATGGGAGTATCTCAGCGCTCCTGTCTACGCCGCTATGGGTCGCGCCCTTCGTGAATAAAAAGAACGAGCAATAAACAAAGAATTGGAAGTTCCCGTTAAAGTGCAATTGGGCGGATATCATGTCTTCTTCAAGAATTCGCGGGCACCAGAAGAGAGCTAAACGTGAATTCGCTACCCGCTGGGTCGCGGCATATCACATGCGCACACTTGCCACCGGACCCATACAGCCCGTCGTTGGCGATCTTGTTTTGGCGCGCGTCAATGAACCAGGCAGTCAAAGCAGATTGGAGCTCACCTGCGGGAGAAAAGCTCAGTTCCGTAATTTGGTCCCAGTCCGTGTGCTTGATACGATCGATGACCTTCGTAGCGCCATGACGCGGGAGACGGGCTCTGGTACGGCATTCCTCGACTACCTCCTCGAAGGTCCATACCAGTCGGGAAAGGGCGTCTGGATCAACCGCCGTAGCGAGGTCGTCGACTTCTACCGTAGCCTAATCGCCCGGTGTCCCCATCTTGAATCCGAGAGTCCGTATGGCGAGCACTACCGGACGAGAAATGTGCGGACGCGCGGCGACAACAGAGTCACGCTCCGACGTATCCAGGATGCTCCGGCCGAACACCAGCAAGCGGTCGCAGGGCACCGGCAGGAGCGCGCATTAAGCCGGCAGAGGCCGGTCGTCGTATTTGCCGGCGGACCGGCCGCGAAGATCGGCGCTATAATCGCGTCGTTGGTCGCGGATGGCGGATCCCAACGCTACGAGGTGAAATTCGTGCTGGACGGCGCCGAACAGTCCAACGAGAGCGGTTCGGCAAGTTACGAACACATCAACCATGCCAATGCTCTCAATGCCGAGCAGGACAACACAGGTCTCGGCATTCTTTTCTCGGCTGTGAAGCGGGCCCTCGTCGGCGAGCGTGATCCGGCAGTCGCGCTCGACGTTGAGTACAAGAAAGTCGATCTCTGGCCCCGCGCGATCGCTGCTCGCGATATACCGATCTATCTTGGGAATGAGCTCCATGGGCGCTGGCAAACACTCAAGGCAATGCTTGGGCTCCAGAACGATCACGTCAAGAGCCGGCTTGCCTCTAAGGCGTCTAGCGAGATCCTGACTTATCTCGAACAGAGCCTCGACTGTTCGTTCCGGCTTCCGAACGAAATCCGAAGGGCCGTCTTCCTTTACTTCACCCCGTCTCACTTCAGGCATTCGCTGAAAGACAATACCGACCTGGAGAGGAAGGTGGGGCTTCGTCCTCAAGGGCTATCTGCCGAAGACCTCACGCGCCTCTATGGCGCCGGCATCCTTGAGAAGATCGTGGCGGCGGATCTGTTTCCCGAGAATGCCTGCATTCGTCATGGATTCGATGCCGTCTGCCGCGAAATCCTTGAGCGCCGCGGCGCGGAATATATCCATAGGCACGCCATCCGCCAGATCTATCTGGAAAAAACAGGCGACACGACCAGAGCCGTTGCAGTCGTAATTGAATCACTTGCGACTGGCGAACAGCGTTGTCTGCCTGTCGACCATTTGGCGCTTTCCCTAGGGCCGACGGCTACGTTCCAGTACGGCGACGCTCCGGGGCTGGCGAACAGGACCTTGGACCGTATGAAGATCGGCTTACCAGTTCCATACCAGACCATTGCAGCCGGTCTCTCCGCACAGGTCCTGTTCCGAATCATCGACCCCGTGAAGGCGCAGAACATTCCGTTCACGGGAATGAAGCAAACGCATTTCGTTGAGATCGGCAGAACCAAAACGCATGTACTGATCAAGGTAACTTGCGGCGGCGTGATCGGGCTCCCGGTCTACAGCCGAAGCTACGGCATCAGCGCCTTAGCAAGCCTCCTGAGGACGATCACGCCTGAGATGGGGCTGCGATTTGAGGACGTGGTTTGCGCTTGGCCCTGCACTCGCGCCGTCAATGCCTCGAACAACGGGCAGATCGTGCAGTTGGCACAAAACAGTGTAGCGCGTTTCGGCGAAGGCGGAACGGGAATGTCGAAAATGGCGACTAATGCTCAGACCATGATTGATCTACTTGGCTTGGACTGGCCGCTGCCTTTAAACCTTAAAATTTCCCGCAAGCTCTATGAACATACAATCATCGATCATGTCTCCCGCATTGAGAGCCGGCTATTCAATGGCCGCTACCATCAACTGCCTTCGAAGTGACGAGGCGGGCCACAAGGAAGCCTCGTGTGTTCCGTGCTGATTATGAAACCTGCCGTTCTCCGATGGCTGGGGAGCGTCGGCGGCGCCAGCGGCATTACTGCGGGACTGGGTGGGACAATGGGCGGCACCAGCGGCATTGGCCTTTCACGATGCTGGCCTTCTCTACAGCACTCGAAGCGCTGCAACTTGAGAACCGCGAACTCGGCTACGCCCGCCCGATCCGCCGATTTTCCTTGCGATAGTGCTTCATATGGCGCGCCGGTAAGCGGACTCTGCTCACCCGCAGCAACGCAGCTTGAATTGGCAGGCTGATGAGTGTGGGGAAAGGCGGTAGCGCTCTCCCGCTACCAGTCTACCTTTAAGCTATTGAATCATAAGGCGCTGCGATTGGCTTCGGCACCGACCTCGACGGCGATAGCCAGGAAGATCAAGGGCTCGAATTCGCCCTCCGGACAGAGGTGCTTTCGCCGGCTGCGGTCATCCGCTCCGCGACCCGCACGAACGCGGCCCTTCTCCAAAGGGAGCACGATATCGGCCGCATTGCGGTCGGTTACCGCTCCGATCTCATCATAATCGACGGCGACCCTCTCAGGGATATCCGGATCCTTGGCGCGCCTAAGCATCTGCGGCTGGTAATGGTCGGTGAACGACTGGCGAAGAACGATCTCCTCTGAGGAAACCAAGATGGACAGACCACGCATCCTGCTTACCGGCGCCGACGGCACCATCGGCACCGCCGTGCATGCGGAGCTTAGCGGCTCAGGGGCCGAAGTGATCACCCTTGGACATCAGCCGGGGCCGATGATCGATCTCGTGGCCAACTTTGCCAGTGACGACGATCTTGGCCAGGCGATTGGGTCGATCACCCCCAGCCTCGACGGGTTGGTGTTCGCCCATGGCATGCTGGAGCCGGGGCCAGTTGATCGGGTGCCTCCTGTCGCGTGGCGACACATGCTGGATATGAATCTAAACAGCATATACACGATCATCCATGCCTCGCTGGAGCGGCTTGCCGAGAACGCCAGCATTGTCATTGTGTCGTCGACTGCCGCATTCGACCACAGTCCTGTTGGCGGGCCTCACTATAGCGTGAGCAAATGGGCTCTGAGCGGGCTCGTGCGCCATCTCGCGGACGATCTTGGGCCTCGGGGGATACGTGTCAATTCGGTGTGCCCGGGAACCGTTGAAGGTCCTATGGCCAGGGCGCTGCTCGGCGAACCGGACTATCTGGCGTCGTTGCAGGGCATTCCGCTTCGTCGAGCAGCGGATGCATCCGAGATCGCGGATGTCGTGTCGTTCCTCTTAAGTCGGAAGGCGAGCTATGCGACCGGCGCGAACATTCCCGTCTCCGGCGGCTATCGATAGAGTTAGTGATCGCGGCCCTGACCAGCCTGTCCGGATAACTCATTCGGTTGTTTCGCTCCATAATAACTACGCACTGGTGTGCTCTCGCCGGATTGACGAAGTGCCCGACGCTTCAGAAAGTCGCTCGGCGTGTATTGGCCGAAGCGGAGGCAGCTGATGGATGTCCTTGGCGATGACGATATCGACACGCCAGACTCTATTCCCACGAGACATCGCAGACGCGTTTGGCCATGCAGGGGATGGACCGCGTCATTCGGCTGGTCGCATGCAAACCGCTAATTGACGAACCAATGGTGGACCTCGTGGCGAGCCGCCCTATAAGTCATTGATAAATAGTACTTTGGTGGGCGGAGGATGTGCCAGGAATAATGATTTTATTGTCCTTTTCGCGGGCCAAAACCAGAAGTCTTCCCATATCTTTTCGTAAGCTCCCGCCATCGTATGTGCCCTGCGCCAACAAACATGCCGTCCAAACTGAACCAGGAAGGAAGCGGAAGAGCGGGCAAGTCAGTCAAATTGAAGGACAGGCGCGCACGTCATCTGCGAGCACTTCGGCCGACCTCTCTGCTAAGTAGATAGCTGGGAACCGCAACCAAGGAAGCTGCAACCAACCGGTTTTTCCCTGGGCAATCTTGACTAGATGTCGAGGAGGCTCGCGACCACGCGATCCGGCGCGACGCCTGGCACGGATTGGGCAGGCACGCCTGTCGTGACCAGCACCGAGCGCAGCCCCGCGCGCTGGCCGGCGAGGATGTCGGTAGCGACCTGGTCGCCAATCATGATGGTCTGCGACCTCGGCGTGCCGATGAGGGCAAGCGCCTCTTCGATCATGAATGGCTCCGGCTTGCCGACCACGATCGGGGCGCATCCCGGCACAGCAGCCGTCATCGCGGCCATCAGCGTGCCGACGCAGGGCTCATAGCCATCTTCCGCCGGTGTGAGTATATCGGGATTGGTGACGACCACCGCTGCCCCGCCAAGCGCTGCGCGCACGGCAGTCCGCAGTTTCGCATAGGTCAGTGCATAGTCAAAACTGAGGACGACGATCTCGGCATCCTCGCCGGCGCGCCGGAAGCCACCAACCTCCAACGCCTCGAAGAGCGGCCTTTCGCCGATCGCGAACACGGTTGCGCCGCTCGGCCAGCGCCGGCGCATCAGGCTCACCGTCGCCGCGATGGCGCCGAAGACCTGACCCTCCGTAACCGGCACGCCCATGCGACAGAGCTTCGTGGCGAACTCGGCCGAGGATTTGGTCGTACTGTTGGTCACGAAAACATAGGGCACGCCGTTGCTGTGCCAGGCCCGAAATGCCTGCACTGCGTCAGCAATGGGATTGTCACCGCGATAGACGACCCCATCGAGGTCGGAAATGATGCCGCTTATGGTCGTGTCCTTTGGCATGGAGCGTGGCAGCATCATATGGGCGTTCAGTCGGTCGGCGGGCACGCCAATATCCAGGACCTTCAACTGCAGGGCCCGACGGTTTCTGCGACGCCAACATAAGTGAAGAGCACGCGGATGGACCATCGCCAGCGATCCGGAATTCCTGTGCTGAGCGTGGAGTCCGCATCCGAGCAATGTCGTCTTGCCTGCCCAAGAAGCGTGCAGCGAAAAGCGTCAGCAACGGAATCGTGGAGCGGCAGGTATCAGGCCGGAACTGCATCTGGTCTAGAGTTTTCCGATCCCACCCGGAAAGTGGTGGAATGAACCGGCAACCAGGTAATCCACACGATCGGATCCCTGCCGCGTTCAAAAAGAAAATTCACGCACGTTCAGGGGAACAACAAATGATCAATCGCAGAGATATCATGCTTGGGGCGCTGACCGGAGCCGGCGCCTTCGGTTTCGGCCGCGTGAATCCGGATTTCCTGAGAAGTTCAGCCTTCGCGGCCGAGGAGCGCAATTTGCGTTTCCTCGGTGCGGAAGCCCTGACCGGCAACTGGGATCCGACCACCCACACCAATCTCGGACAGCTCATCGTCGAAGGATTCGTCTTCGGCTATCTGACCCGCGCCCCAATGAAGCCGGAGAACCCCGGCGAGCTGGTGTTCGAACTCGCCGAATCCCTTACGCCCTTGGACACCAACACGCTTGAGGTCAAATTGCGTTCGGGCATCAAGTTTCATGACGGCACGCCGTTCACCTCCGCCGACGTCAAGGCAACCTATGAGTATGGCTCGCAGCCAGACCGCCCGGCGCAATGGTATCCAGGCCCGGTCACCGTCGACATCGTCGATGACCTGACCTGCCGCATCAACACCAAGGAACATGGCTATCCGGCCGCCCTGTACTACTATCTGTCGTCCTTCCTGCCGATCATGGCGGCCAAGGACATCGCCAACAAAGCCCAACTCTCGGCGCGGATGAATGGCACCGGCCCTTTCAAATATGTCGACCAGAAGGGCGACACGACCATTCTAGCCGCCAACGCCGACTTCTTCCTCGGCGCGCCGAAGATCCCCGGCCTCGAATATCATTTCGTCGGCGACACCACGACGCGCACGCTTTCGCTGCTCAACGGAGAAGCCGACATCATCGAACGTCTTGAACAGGAACAGGTCGACACCATCGCCAAGGACGACCGCTTCGCCGTTCACAAGGCGGTGTCAGTGGAAAACAAGTATCTGTTCTTCCGCTGCTCCAAGAAGCCGTTCGACGATCCGCGCGTCCGCCTTGCAGCCTGCCACTCCATCGACCGGTCGCAGGTGCTCGAAGTGCTCGGCGTATCGGGCACGTTTTCCAAGGCCCATATCTCGCCGGTCAAGTTCGGCTATGTCGAGGTGCCGGACTACCCGGAATTCGACCCTGAAAAGGCGCAGTCACTGCTGGCCGAGGCCGGATTCCCCAATGGCGAAGGTTTGCCGGAACTGACCTACTATACGTCGGTCGGTTTCTATCCGAAGACCAAGGAATATGCCGAGCTGATCACCGGCATGCTGCAGGAACAGGGCTTCAAGGTGAACCTGCAGACGCTCGAAGTGGCCGCCTGGGGCAACCTCCTCTACGACAAGCCCGGCGGCGGCGAAGGTCACATGATCGATTGCGGCTGGTGCACCGGTTCGCCGGAGCCGGACCTCGTGATCCGAACACACTTCCACTCCTCGTCCAAGCGCATCACCGGCATCGTGGATCCGGAAATCGATGCGGTACTGGACAAGGAGCGCAACGCCACCTCGATCGAAGAGCGCAAGACGATCCTGCAGCAGGAGACGCTTCCCACCATCGCTCGCAAGGTGCCGGCCTATGCCTTGTTCACCTCCGTCTTCATTCACGCCTACAACAAGAAACTCGATGGTCTCTACATCTATCCGAACGGTATGCAGGACATGAGCAAGGCGACCCTTGCCTGAGCCGCGGCGGACCGGGGCCGGTGCCAACGGCGCCGGCCTCCATTTTCGGCACGCCAACAGGATGGTCGCCCCGTGTTGATCCTCGAATTTCTGGCCAAGCGGATCGCCCAGGGCATCCTCATCGTCGTCCTCACCTCGCTGATCATCTTCACGCTGCTGCGGGTCGTGCCCGGAGATCCCGTACGCCTCATCGTCGGCGGCATGGCACCCGACAATGTTGTCGAGGAGGTGGCCAACAAGATGGGCTTGCGCGATCCGATCATCGTGCAATACGCCCACTATATGGCGGGTCTCGCGCATGGCGACCTCGGCCAGTCCTACATCAGGCCGGTTAGCGGCGGCGTCGCGGCCGGCGGTCAATATGTCGACCCGACCAAGTCGGAGATGGCGCCCGTCGCCGATCTCATCGTCGAGCGACTGCCGCTCACGCTCCAGCTCGGCGGCATGGCGCTGCTGTTTGCGCTGATCATGTCCTTCCCGATCGGCCTTGCCGGCGGCCTGCACCAGCATGGCTGGCAGAACACCCTCGCCTTCGGCGTGCAGTCGCTGTTCGTTTCCATTCCGAACTTCTGGCTGGCGATCATCCTGATCCTGTTCCTGTCGGTGAAGCTCAATCTGCTTCCAGCACTTGGCTACAAGGGTTTCAGCTACGTGTTGCTGCCGGCCTTCGTTCTGGCAGTGGAGATCTCGCCCTTCATCATTCGCACGCTCACCACCTCGCTCGGCGAGGTGATGCAGGCGCCATTCATCGACGAGGCGCGCGTACGCGGCCTGTCGCGGCGGCGCATCATCTATTCGCACGCGCTGCGCAATGCCGCCGTTCCGCTGATCAACCTGCTCGGCATCCAGCTCTCCACGCTGATCGGTGGCGTCCTCGTGATTGAGTACATTTTCGACTACCCGGGGCTCGGCAATCTCACCGTCGTCTCGGTGCTGGGTCGTGATTTCCCGGTCATCCAGGGCATCGCCATCACCACAAGTGCGGTCTTCGTCTTCATCAACATTCTCGTCGACCTGGTGGCCTACCTGATCGATCCGCGTGTGGAGATCTGAGCGTGACCGTGATCTCCACCGATGTCGCCGTCCCTGAGCCCACCCGGACCATGTCCGTTAATCGTCGTATCCTTGCCGCAGCCTGGGGCACGCGAAGTTTCCGCGTCGGTTTCTTCGTCTTCGTCACACTGTTGCTGGTTTCGATAATCTATCCCGAGCTCTCCTCGATCAGCGCCACCAAAATGGTTGTCAAGGACAAGTTCTTGCCGCCGTTGTTCCTGGGCGAGAAATGGAGCTGGATTCATCCGCTCGGCACTGACCAGCTCGGCCGCGACATGCTGATGCGATGCCTCATCGGCCTGCGCTATTCACTGCTGATCGGCATCGTCACGGTGGTGCTTGTGTTCCTGATCGGCTGCGGCCTCGGGCTGCTCGCCGGCTTCAAGGGCAAATGGTGGGAGATGATCATCATGCGCATCACCGACGCCCAGCTCTCTGTTCCAATGATCATCCTCGCCATCACGATCCTCGGCGTTTCGAGGCCGACGGTGCCTACGATCATCATCGTCCTGGCCCTGTCGGGCTGGCCGCTATACGCCCGCGTCGCCCGCAGCGCGGCGATCACCGAGCGCGGCAAGGAATATGTGCGCGGTTTGCGCGTTCTTGGTGCCACGGACTGGCGCATCCTCTTGCTCTATGCCGCGCCCAACATCCTGCCGCCGATCGCCTTCGTCGCCGTGCTCGACGTCGCCCGCATGATGATCTTCGAGGCGATCCTGGGCTTTCTCGGTCTCGGCATCCAGCCGCCGACACCGAGCTTCGGCTCGATCATTTCCGACAGCCGCAAATATCTCATCAACGCCTGGTGGATCGCCACGAGCCCCGGCGTCTTCCTGGCGGTGGCGCTGACAGCCATCAATCTGATGGGCTCCACGCTGGAAAAGGCCCGTAACAGGATTTACGGAGGCGCCTGACATGACGGTGGACATATCGCTCATCCTGGAAGCGCGCGACCTGACTGTTGGTCCCCCGACAGGCGCGGCGAACGTCCTCGACGGCGTGAGTTTCAAACTGCATTCCTCCGAGATTTTCGGCATCTACGGCGAGAGCGGCGCCGGCAAGACCGTGCTCAGCCGCGCTCTCGCCCATTGGTTGCCCGAGGGCCTTGCCTATCGCGGCGGCTCGGTCTTCTTTGCCGGTCGCGACATTTTGGACCGCTCGGCCAAAACGACATGGCGCATCGGCCGGGACGTCGCCTATATCGGCTCCAAGCCGCAGAGTTCGCTCGACCCGACCCAACCGGTCGGCGTTCAGATCGCCGAGAAGCTGCGCAGCGTGCGTCCCGAATGGACGACAAGGGATTGCCACGATCGCGTCATCCAGCTCCTCACCGAAGTCCGTATTCCTTCGCCGAAGGAGCGCTACTGGGAATACCCGTCCAAATTCTCAGGCGGTATGATGCAGCGCGCGATGATCGTCGACGCCATCTGCGCCGAACCGGCCGTGCTGATCGCCGACAACGTCACGCAGCCGCTCGATGTCACGATTGCCGCCCAGATCGTGGCGCTGCTGCACGACCTGTGCCTGCGTCACAAGATGGCGACGATCTATCTGTCGTCTTCGCTGGCGACACTCGGCCAGTTCGGCGGGCGCACTGCCGTGCTGCACCGTGGCCGGCTTGTCGAAGAGCAGGCCTTCGCCGAACTCATCCGCGCACCGCGCAGCGATTATACGAGCCGCGCGATCGCGAGCGTACCGCGGATCTGGTCGACCAGCGAGCGGCCGATGTCGCGGCGCAACACCACGGACGAGCCATTGATGCGTATCCAGGATGCGCACCGTACCTACCGGGCACGCAAGCGCGGTACCTTCAACACCTACCGCAACATCCTGGCGGTCAGAGGCGTCAGTTTCGATATCATGCCGCGCGAGAATTTTGGCATTGTCGGCGAATCCGGTTGCGGCAAGTCAACACTGACCCGCCTGCTGGCCTGGCTGGAAGAACCCGACCATGGCGAGATCGTTCTCGGCGGCGTCTCGCTGCGTACGCTCACCCCGCAGCAGCTCATCGAGAAGCGCGGCGAATTCCAGCTTATCCTGCAAGATCCCTACAACGCCTTGCCACCGCGCACGACCGTAGGCCGCATGATCGAGGAAAGCCTGCGCATCCGGGGTGGCAAGGGGCTTCGCGAGCGCGTGATGGCCGCCATACAGGAAGTGGGCCTGCCGGCACGCCTTTATGATGAGCTGCCAAACGCGCTTTCGACCGGCGAACGCCAGCGCATTTCGATCGCCCGCGCCCTGATCCTGTCGCCGAAACTTCTCATTCTGGACGAGACCTTGTCGGCTCTCGACCAGGGCGAGCAGGCCAAGCTGATCGAGCTGTTCTCCACCCTGCAGGATAAGAACGACCTCACCTATGTCTTCATTTCCCACGACCTGGCCATGGTGAGGAAGGTCTGCACCCGGATAGCGGTTATGTACCTCGGAGAGATGGTGGAGATCGCGGACAACCACGAGCTTTTCTTCGACCCGCAGCATCCTTACACCAAGGCGCTGCTGTCGGCTGCTCCAACGCTGGAGGAGAAGCCGTTCGATTCCAACGACTACCTCCTCGAGGGCGAACCGCCGAGCCCGATCGACATTCCGCCCGGCTGCAGTTTCGCTTCGCGCTGCCCGAAGGTCTTTGGCCGCTGCCGGGTGGAGACGCCTCGCCTACGCGAACACACAGCCGGCAGGTTCGCGGCGTGTCATCTGCTCGACAAGATCGAAGACGGCCGCACCGTGGCGGCCTAATGCTTGTCGCCCAAAAGTGCGCAGCGGTTTTGGGATAACGACATGCATAAAAACAAAAATTAATGTTCAGCCGGCCGCGGTGACCATTCGCCAGAGCGTCTCGGTCAGCACGTCGAGCCCCTTGTCGAGCGCAATCTCGTCGGTGAACTCTTTCGGACTGTGGCTCACCCCCCCTCGGCTCGGCACGAAGATCAGCGAAGCGGGAACCCGCTTCTGTAGGGCGAGCGCGTCATGGCCGGCGACCGTCTTCATCGCCAGCGCCGAAAGACCGAGATCGCGTGCCACGGCGAGCGCCAGCGCAACACCGTCCGCGTCGAGCATGGCCGCGCCACGCCGTTCGTCCACGGCGATTTCGACAGAGCCGCCGAGAGGCACCAGGGCCGCCTTTGTTCTTGTCAGAAAACGGTCGCCCAGGGCGATTGCCACCGCCTCTTCCTCATGCCGGAACTCGAACCAGACCTGTACGCAGGACGGCACCACATTTGGCGAATTGGGAGAAACCGTGATGCGCGCGGCGGAAGCATGGGCGCCGGTGCGGCTCGCTTCGACCTCGTCGTAGAGAAGATCGATTGCGCGCGCCGCCGCCCGCAGTGCGTCGCGCCGCCGCCCCATCGGCGTTGGGCCGGTGTGAGACGGCTCGCCGCGAAAGACAAGCGAGAGTTTGCGTGCGGCCCAGGCGCCGGTGACGACACCGATGTCCGTGCCCGTCTCGTCGAGCTTCATGCCTTGCTCGACATGCAGCTCCAGGTAACTCACCGGCTCGAAGGGCAGGTCCCTCTCGCCGCGATAGCCCATAGCGGCAAGCGCATCGCCCAGGGTCGTACCATCGGCATCGGCGAGGCCGAGGGCAGTGGCGAGCGGGAAGGTGCCGGCATAGACGGAACTGCCGGTCAGGCTCGGCTGGAAGCGGGCGCCCTCCTCGTTGGTCCAGTTGGCAAGAACCAGATTGCGCCGCGCCGCGCCCGGCCTGTGCGTTGCGCGCGCGGCCACCGCTTCGACCGCCAGCAGGCCCGCCAGCACGCCATAGGCGCCGTCATAGAGTCCGCCCGTGGGCTGACTGTCGAGGTGAGAACCGACGATGACCGCCTCTGGCGCCGCCGGCGCCAGCGCTGCCGCGCCGAACATATTGCCGATTGCATCGACGTGGAGTGTGAGCCCTCGACGCGGGATTTCCGTCGCCAGCAGATCGCGTGCGGCACGGTCCTCCAACGACGCCGCCAGGCGTTTGACGCCGCCATCGCCGCTGTCGCCATGGCGGGCAAAGGCGGCGATGAGATCGTGAAGTTCCTGTGACATCGATTACTCGCGCTTGCCTGACGAAAAGGTGCGTCTCAGATGGGTCGATTTCGAGCGAAACCTCACGCCCGCGGCGTCAGCGGCCAGTCCATGACAATTTCGCGCAAGTCTTCCAGAGCCTTGCTGATCTGCAGCACGCCGAGATCGTCAAAGCGGTGGCCAATCACTTGAATGCCGATCGGCAGGTGCCGTTCATCGAAGGCGGTGCAGATGGTAGAGGCAGGTTGACCGGTCTGATTGAACATGGCGGTGAAGTGCGTATGGGCGAGCGGCATCTCGCGCGAAACGCCCGGCTCCTCGGCCGGAAAATTCACCACCGGCAAGGTCGGCGCGATGACATAGTCCCAACCCTCGAATGCCGCGAGCAGCGCCGACTTCATCTTTGCGATCTCGCCCAGGGCGCGGTAGAGATCGGCGCCGGAATGGCTGCTGCCGGCCAATGCCCACGCGCGGATATAGGGATCGATGTCGTCGTCGCCGTGCAGTGGCAGGCCGCAATATTCGACGAAACCGCGCACCTGGAGGAAAAGATCGATCGGTGCATAGGCGTCATGGTCGAGCGGCGACACAAACGGTTCGACATTGGCGCCTGCGCCCGCCAACAGCCGGCCGGCAGCCTCCACTGCCTCGCGCACGGCGGGTTCCGGCCTGAGCCCGAAGCCCATGTCGGTCAGGACGCCGATCCTGACACCCCTGAGGTCGCGCTCGAGGTGATTGTGATACAGGGCGCCATCGCCGGGAAAGCTCCAGGTATCGCGCTCGTCGGGACGCGCGAGCACGCTCAGCATGCGGGCAATGTCCTCGACGCGCCGTCCCATCGGACCCGCCATGCGCATGGTATCGGCAGGCAGGTGCGGCACTCGGCCATGGGTCGGCTTCAGCGATGCGAGACCGCATTGGGACGATGGCAATCTCACCGAACCGGCGATGTCGGTACCAACCGACAGAAAGCCCATGCCGGCCGCGCCCGAGGCGCCGGCGCCGCTCGAGGAACCGCCGGTGTTCCAGGCCAGGCCCCACGGATTGCGGGTGACGCCGTGCAGCGAGCTGATGCCGGAAGCCATCAGTCCGCAATCGGGCATGGTGGTCTTGGCGAAGATCGGCGCGCCGCTTTCCATAAGCGCCAGCGCCGGCGGCGACGTATAGTCAGACGGCGGCAAGTCGCGGTTGGCGCCGATGCCGTGCCTGTAGGGCCAGCCGGCAATGGCGACGCTGTCCTTCACGGTTACCGGAACACCATCGAGAGGGCCGGCTTGTGTGCCGGCCCGGTAGCGCGCCTCGGAGGCTTGCGCGGCGGCGAGCGCCTGCTCCGGCCGGAAACAGAACAGGGCATTCACCGCCTTGTTGGTCGCCTGCGAATGATCGACGACGGTTCTGGTGACCTCGACCGGCGACAGTTCGCCCGTCGCATAGGCATTCACCAGCGCACCGACGCTCATGGCGACCAGACTTTCGATGGACATATGCAATTCCCTGTGGGTGAGGCGAAATGCCAGCGCCGACAGTGTCTGGATTACGAAGCTTGGCTGTGTTGCGGTAGGGCGTCGATCTGCCGGACAAGAAATGATGGAGCATGAGACATACCCCTTTGCGCCATTCCCAGCGAAACTACACTGGGAAGAACGGTTTGCAGCCGCGCTTCCCCATGTCCGCAAAGCAGACGAGCCAAGGCAGTATGAGCAGATTCGACGAGGAGCAAACTTTGGTTCAGGCGAGCATCCGCTCGCTGCCCGGTTGGCAAGAGCGCGCCGTCGTGGCCGAACCCGCCCTGCCCGTCCTCGCCTCGCCGAGCTGGCGCGGTGTCGATGGCTCGCCCTGGCGTGTCAGCGACACGGCGAGCGGCGAGACCCTGTTCGTCAAACTGATGGACCCCGATGCGGTCTTCTATATCGATGTCGCCTGCGCCTTCGAGGCAGCACAGCGGGCTTCCGATCTCGGCATCGGACCGAGGGTGCTCAAGGCCGATATTGCCTCCGGCATGCTGGTGATGGAGGATCTCGACAAGGGCTGGCGCGTCGGCACGCTCGACCAGTTGCTCGATACCGCCATCGTCGACAAGATCCTCGCCGCTCGACAGCGTTTCCAGGATGGCCCACCATTGCCGCGCACAGCCAGCGTATTCGACGAGATCGAGCGTTTTCATGCCGACGCGATCGCGGCGAACGCCGTACTTCCGTCGGAAGCGGACTGGCTGCTGGCGGAACTGCAACTCGCCGCCGAAGCCATGCGGCCGCTCGCAGCAAAAGCAGTGCCGGTCCATGGTGACGGCAACATTTCCAACGTGCTGATCAGCGATGCCGGCGAGGTACGGCTGGTCGACTGGGACCGGGCGGCCAATGCCGATCCGCTGGAAGATCTCGGCAGTTTTCTTGTCGAGGCCTTCGACGAGATGCCCGAAGCGCGCGACGCCTTTTCCCGCATGACCGGCGGCTTCGACGAAAGAGCCTTCAACCGGGCGTGGCTCTACGGTATCGCCGATGATTTGCGTTGGGGCCTGATCGGGGCGCTGGTTGCGGCGAAGTCGTCGCGCGATACGCATGAATTCTACAAATTCGCCAGCTGGCGATTCCTGCGTTGCCGAATGGCGCTGCGAGAGCCGCGCTTCGGCCAGGCGCTGCGGAGGGTCTGATGTCGATCAGGAAGGCCCTTGGTCAAGCCAGCAACGACCACGAACATGCACTGGAGCACGCGGTTGGTCGGGTGCCACAATGGCGAGGCCGCGATATCAGCTACGCCGCGCTCGTCGGTGGCCTTATGAACCAGAATTGGGTCGTCGAGGTCGCCGGAGACAGCCGAAGCTATTTCGTCAAGGTGCCGGGCGCGGGTTCGGAAATGTTCGTCGATCGCGTGGTCGCCAACCAAGCTGCACGCAACGCGCATTCCATTGGCGTAGGCCCCCAGGTCGTGTTCTTCGACCCCGGCGACGGCGTCGAGATCAGCGAATTCCTTCAGGGATATCGGGCCTGCACCAATGCGGATTTCTCCAGTGCCGCGATCCAGAGCGCGGTTCTCGATATCTATCGCCGTGTTCATGCCGGCCCGGCGCTGTCGCTGACCAAAACCATCTTCGACATGATCGACGAGCACATCGACCATGGCCGCCAACTCGGCTCGCATTTTCCGCCTGCCATGCCGTGGATCGAACACCGCTATGAGCAAGCCAGATCCGCATTCATGGCGTCCGGCCTGGACCTCGTTCCCTGCTTCAACGACCCCATGCCCGGCAATTTCCTGATCGGCCTCGACAGCGCAGGCCAGCTGCCGATGAAGCTGATCGACTACGAGTTCGCGTCCAACAATGAGCGCGCCTATGAACTCGGCGTCCTGTTCGCGGAAATGTTCTACGACGAAAAACTCATCCTTGAGCTGGTCGAGCAATATTATGGCTCGACCAAGCCCGATATTGTCGCCCGCGTCATGCTCAACCGCGCATTGGCCGACGTTAAATGGGCGTCCTGGGCGGTGGTGAATCGCAAGCTCAAGACCTGGGATTTCGACTACCAGAAATACGGCGTCTGGAAGTACATGCGCGCACGCGATGTCATGTACGACCCGCGTTGGGAGGCCTGGCTGCGCGCCATTTGAGCAAGCGCAGCCGTTCCGCTGGCGAACCCGTTAAATGGCTTCGTGCAGCGCCTCTTGCGCGGCATTCCAGGCGCCGGATGTGAAAGCACCGGCACCCGCCCTGTCGGCTTCTCCCCCGGAAAGAGGAATGGACGACCCCGAAGCGAGCGGCCGAGCGAGTTGATGCGCTTCGCGTGGAGCCATGCCGAAATGCCGGCTGAAGGTGCGGGAGAAATGGGAGACGTTCTTGAAACCGACCCGGTAGGCGATCTCGGAGACCGTGAGGTGTCCCTTCGGATCGGCGACCAGCAACTCGTAAGCGCGCTGAAGACGCTTGACCTGCATAAATTGACCAACCGTCGTGTCGTCGTCGTTGAACAGGCTGTAGAGATAGCTGAGGGATATCCGGCTGCTGGCGGCGATCTTTCGCGGCGAAAGATCCTGGTTACCGAGATTGGTCTCGATGAAATCGAAGATGCGGCGGCGCAGGCGGTAGCGGGCGTTGCGCACGTCAAGGGTCGAACCACGATCCTCTGCGCCAATGGCAAGAGCAATAAAACCGAGGATCTCGGTGGCCAATGCCTCCGGATTGGGCGGAGGGCAATCGGCGAACAGGTCCACCACTCTGCGCAGCAGGTCGACCAGCAAGAGCGTCATCTGCCGGTTGGCGTCAAAGCGGCAGCCTATGTGATCGTCGACCGAGGCAAGGCGCCCTCTCAGCTCCACTGCCGGAATCCGAACCATCAGCAGGAGTGCCTCGGTGTCCGAGGAAATCTCATAAAACTCCATCTGGCTCAGAAGAATGTACTCGCCGGCATCGATCGTGCCTGAACGCCCGGCCTGGCTATAGTGGAGACGTTCGCTCAAGGGTACGACCAGCATATAGGACTGGTCACGCACACCGGCCACGCGTTCCCGGCTGCAGACGAGCTGGCGTTCGGCAACTGCCAGATCAACGAAAAGGCGGCCAATCTGGATCTGCCGTTGTGTTACCAGTCTGGTGCGAATACCCGGATTGTGCATCATGCTTGGTTCCTGTCCTCAACCTCCCTGTTGACAACTATTTGTTTTTATTCGCTCATTTCTGACACTCCCGCAACGATGACGTCGGTCCCCGCCTTGCGCAGTGCCGCGGCCAGCGTTCCTGAAGGCTGTTTGTCGGTGACGAGGCGGTCCACCTCATTCCATCGTGCACAGACTGAGACGGCGAGTTGATCGAACTTGCTGTGGTCGGCGACCACGATCGCCTCGGCAGCGCGCTCGATCATGGCGTTGTAGACGGCACCGGCCTCTTCGTCGGCGTCGTATATGCCTCGCGCGCTGATGCCGGTCGCGCCCACGATTGCCCGGTTGGCCTCGTAGCCGTTGATGCTGGCGATGGTCTGCGCACCGAGCAGATATCCCTCGCCGGGATGAAGCCTGCCGGCGCAGAACAACACGCGGATGGTTGGGTTGGTACCAAGCGCGCTGGCACTGGCGAAGTCGTGGGTGATGACCGTGATGTCCCGGTTGCGGGCCGCCAGGAACCGGGCGACGTGATAGGTGGTGGCCCCGCCGCCCAGCATCAGTACTTCCTTCGGAAGTATCCTTGCCGAAACCGCGGAAGCAATGGCTTCCCGTTCCGCGACCATTATCCGGCGACGGTCACTGCGCGCCGCCTCAAACGCAAATGGGCGAGAAGCGCCGCCATAGGTGCGGTTGATTAGCCCCTGTTCATGCAGTTCCAGCAGATCCCTGCGGATGGTCTCCCCGGAGACGCTCAAAGCCACCGCCAGTTCGGTGGCCCGCAATGTGGGTGCCGCAGCCAGTTGCGCCATGATGCGCTGTTGGCGAACCGCTTTGGAAAGCCGGTCCTTCTCCTGCATCGGTGAGGCAGACCGCTGCAGGCTCCCATCCTTCGTTGGCAAATGCGCTCCACTGCTCATCGACCGACCGGTCTCCATTCTGCTTGGAGCGAACTAACCGCTCACCCTGCCGTTCCGAACTGGGAAATCTTACGCATGGCTTCTGTGGATTGTCCACAGAAAATGTGGTACTGCCCTCATACTGGCTGTGAAGGCATCATCTCGTCTGCCTCTGCAAAATTGGTTGCATTGTGACAGGCAGCCATCCGCCGAGTGGTGGAAGCCATAAGCATGGGCACCAGATTTGGAATGAATCTTGCATGAAAATAGACCGGCCATATCGGATCTGGCTCGGGCACGTTTATGAACCTCATCAGCGTCGACATACGAATGCTCCGGTCTCTGCAATGTGTCGCGGAAACCGGCAGCATTACGGAGACGGCGCGGCGCCTCAGCCGCTCACAGCCGGCCATTACCCTGCAACTTCAGCGGCTCGACGACATTTGCGGCTGCAACCTGTTCCGTCATGACGGACGCAAGATGGTGCTCACTTCCGATGGCAGGCTGGTGCTTTCTTATGCAAATTCGATTCTTCGCCTGCACGACGAGCTGCTGTCGCGGCTCTCATCGCCCGATATCGAAGGCCAGGTGATCCTCGGCACCCCCGACCTCTATGCTGCCTATCTGCTGCCGTCGATCCTGGCCGTATTCCAGCGCGCCTTCCCGCGCGTCCAGGTCCAGCTTCAATGCTCGCTGTCGACGCCGCTGGTCGCGCAGGTCCATCGCGGCGAAATCGACATCGCGCTGGTCACGCGGATGAACGACTTCATCGGCGGGCGGGTCGTGCGTCAGGAACAGCTCGTCTGGATCACCGGGGAACACTCAACGGCGCATATCGAGACACCCTTGCCGCTGGCACTGCTGCCGCCTGGCAACATCTATCGCGACCACGCCATCGAGCACCTCGAAATGGCGGGCCGCCCCTGGCGCATCGCCTGTGTCAGCGAAAGCGTCAGCGGCCTCCAAGCCGCGGTGTTTTCGGGTATGGCCGTCACCGTTCTCGGCCGCAGCGCGCTCGTTTCGGGCATGCGCGAGATCGTCGCCAGAGTTGAATTTCCGACACTGCCAAAAGTCGACCTGCTGCTCTACAAGGCGCAAGGTGCGACCACACCGGCCGCCAAGGCACTGTACGACTATCTTTCGCATTATCTCAATATCAGCCGCGAGATCGGTGGTGTGCTGATGCCGGACTTGCGCGAAGCCGACAGCGAAGAACCAATCAGTTGAGCGGTGGCCATTCCTGCGCCCAGGGCTGCGCCTGCTCGAAGGCCCCGGCGAGAGCAATGATGGAGGTCTCCCGCATCCATGGCGCGATCATCTGCAGGCCGATCGGCAGACCCGAGGCATCGCGCCCGCAAGGGATCGTCGCGGCTGGCAGGCCGCACAGATTGACCGGCCAGGTGAAGGGCGACCAGCCCAGATGCGCGTCGACCGGTTGCCCATCGACACGGGAAGCGCCGAGAGTGCCGGCCGCGAAGGCTGTCACCGCGACTGTCGGCGTCAGCAATAGGTCGACGGTGCGAAACAGTTCGACGAACTGGCTCCTCAGCCGTGTGCGCAGATGCGTCGCCGCCATATAGTCCGCACCGCTGTAGCTGAGGCCCTTTCGAAGAACCGCGCGAAACTCGTCGTCCGAATCGATAAACGCATCCTCAGCGCGATCGCCGACCGATGCCGCTTGCTCCGTGAAGGCGATCGGCTTGAGCACCTTGTCCAGCATATGCGGGTCGAGGGCGAAAGGCACCTCGACGAGTTCGGCCCCGGCGGACGCCAGGATATCCACGGCAGCGATAAACGCCGCCCGGACTTGGCGGTCGACCGGCGCGTAGCCGAAATCGACAGAGAGAGCGACACGCAGGCCCCTGGCTGACGCCGGGGTCCTTGAATACTCCTGTGGCTTCAAGGCGAGCGAGGCGGCGTCGCGCACGTCGTAGCCCGCAATTGTCTCCAGCAGCCGGGCCGCGTCCGCGACCGTCCGCGCGATCGGGCCGGTATGCGCAAGCGATGCCCATGACGGCGGGAAGAAGCCGGGCGCGCGCGAAACGAGGCCAAAAGTCGGCTTGAGACCAAAGACCCCGCAGAACGAAGCCGGGACGCGGATTGAACCGACGCCGTCGGTGCCAATCGCCAGCGGGCCGCAGCCGGCGGCGACACCGGCGGCGGCACCGCCGCTGGAGCCGCCACTGGTGCGGTCCGGTGACCAGGGATTGCGGGTGACGCCGCTGACGGGACTGTCGGCGGTGAGCTTGTAGCCGGATTCACAGGTGGTCGTTTTGCTGGTTACGAGGGCGCCGGCGGCACGCAGGCGGCGCACGACATGCGCATCGACCTCAGGCACGAAACCGGCGAGCGAAGGTGCGCCCGCTTTCGCCGGTTTACCGGCGACGAAGACGAGATCCTTGACGGTGATAGGAACGCCCGCCAGCGCACGGTTCTCAATGCCCTTTCGGTAGCGCTGTGCGATCACCTTGGCGGCGGAAACAGCCTCGTCATAAAGGTCGGTCACCACGATGTCGCAGACAGCGTCCGCGCGGCGGAGCGCCGACACCGTATCGTCGATCACGTCGACAGCGTCGAAACGGCCTGCTCTGTAGCCGGCGACCATGTCGGCGGCGGAAAGACGCGCAAGGTCGCCCGGCGCGCTGGCCGCGCCGAAATTGGCTGGATTGACGGTCATAAGCCCTCCCGGGCCGGACTCGCGCGGCCGAACCGCGCCGGCCGGCCGCTATTGTCCTTTTGTTGCACCCTGGCCGGCGTTTTGAAGCGCAGCCGCTACCGCTCGCCGTGCCATGACCATCACCAGATTGGCGCGATAGTCGCGATCCGCGTGGATATCGGAATTCAATCCCGATGGATCCATCGAGACGCGGTTGAGCGCATCCGGATCGAACCGCTCCTGCAGCGCCGCCTCGACGTCGAGCGCCCTGAAAACCGACGAGGCCGCACCGGTGACGGCGACACGCACCTTTCCGGCCGTCCGTGCGACGAACACGCCCACAAGCGCATAGCGCGACGCCGGGCTGCGGAATTTCGCGTAGGCCGCCATTTCGGCAACCGGGATGCGGAAACCGGTAACGATTTCCCCGGGTTCGAGCGCCGTCTCGAACATGTCGACGAAGAATGCGGCGGCGGCGACCGTCCGCCTGGTCGTGATCACGGTGGCATCAAGCGCCAGGATCGCCGCCGGATAATCGGCGGCTGGATCGTTGTTGGCGACGGAACCGCCGATCGTGCCGCGATGGCGCACTTGCGGGTCGCCGATCTGCCCGGCGAGCGCGGCCAGTGCGGGGATATGCGTCCGCACCAGCGCGGAGGACGCCACGTCGTAGTGGCGCGCCATGGCGCCGACCACCAACGCGCCCTCCTCCAATTCGATCTCGCGAAGTGCTGCCACCGCCGAGAGATCGATGATCGCGGCCGGCGCGGCCAGGCTTTGCTTCATGGCAGGCAGCAAGGTCATGCCGCCGGCCAGGATTTTGGCATCGTCGTGCTTGGCCAGCAGAGCGGCCGCCGCCACGGTCGTCGCGGGCTTCAGATAGGCGAAGGATTTCATCGAAGCCTCCTCATTCGGCCGCGAGCGCGGCGCGCGAATTGCGGATGATGTTCCAGATCCGGTTCGGCGTGGCCGGCATATCGACATGGGTGATGCCCAGCGGCTGCAGGGCGTCGACCACGGCGTTGATGACGGCAGCTGGTGAGCCGATGGTGCCGCACTCGCCGCAGCCCTTCACGCCCATCGGCGTATGTGTGCAGGTGGTGGAGTGCGGCGCAACGACGATCGCCGGGAAATTGTCGGCGCGCGGCATGCAATAGTCCATGAAGGACCCGGAGAGCAGCTGTCCGGAGCTCTCGTCGTAGACGCCGTGCTCGAACAGCGCCTGGCCGACGCCCTGGGCGATGCCGCCTTGCAACTGACCCTCGACGATCATCGGATTGATGATCGTGCCGACATCGTCGACGGCGGTATAGCGCTCGAGCGTCACCGTGCCGGTGTCAGGGTCGATCTCGACTTCGGCGAAATGCGCCCCGCCGGGATAGGTGAAGTTGACCGGGTCGTAGTAGGATTGCTCCTCAAGCCCGGGCTCGAGCGTTTCCAGCGGATAGTCGAACGGCACATAGGCCGCACCGGCGATCTCGGTGAACTTCTTCTTGCGATCCGTGCCGGCGACGGAGAACTCCCCGGCCTCGAAGACGATATCCCCTAGGTCGGCCTCGAGCTGGTGTGCCGCGATCTTCCTCCCCTTCAGGATCACCTTGTCGGCCGCCTTCGAAAGCGCTGCGCCACCGACGACGAGCGAGCGCGAGCCGTAGGTGCCCATGCCGAACTGCACCTTGGCGGTGTCGCCGCAGACGATGTCGATATCCTCGAACGGCACGCCAAGACGATCCGAGACGATCTGCGCGAAGGTCGTCTCGTGGCCCTGGCCGTGATTGTGGGTGCCGATCAGCACGGTGACGGCGCCGGTTGGATGCACTCGCACCGTGGCACTTTCGTAGAGACCACCGCGCGCCCCGAGACTGCCGGCGAGCCGCGATGGCGCAAGCCCACAGGCTTCGACGTAGGTGGAGAGTCCGAGGCCGCGATATTTGCCGCGGTGCGCCGATTCCAGCCGCCGCTGCTCGAAGCCTTCCACATCGGCGAGCTTCTCGGCCCGGTCGAGGCAACCCATCGGATCGCCGCTGTCATACTCGACGATGACCGGCGTCTGATAGGGATAGGCCTCTGTCGGGATCATGTTGCGACGTCGGATCGCGCGCTTGTCGATGCCCATCTCGATCGCCGCTACATCGACCAGACGTTCCAGCACGAAGGTCGCTTCAGGCCGCCCGGCGCCGCGATAGGCATCGACGGGAACGGTGTTGGTGAACACCACCTTGACCGAGCAGTGGATCGCCGGCATGCGATAGACCCCCGACAGCAGCGGGGCATAAAGATTGGTCGGGATATTGGGCCCGAAGGTCGAGAGGTAGCCCCCCATATTGGCGAGCGTGCGCACCCTCAAACCCAGAAATTTGCCGCTCTCGTCGAGGGCCAGGTCGGCCTCGGTAAAATGGTCGCGGCCATGGGCATCGGAGACAAAACCTTCCGACCGCTCGCATACCCACTTGACCGGCAGCCCGAGCTTGGCGGCGGCCCAGGTGACGACGGCTTCCTCGGCATAGTGGAACTGCTTGACGCCGAAACCACCGCCGACGTCGGGCGCCACGACGCGTAATTTGTGCTGGGGGATATGAAGCACGAACTCGCCCATCAAGAAGCGCACCACATGCGGAAACTGGCTGGTGGTCCACAGCGTGTGCTGGCCGGTGGCGAAATCGTACTCGCCGATCGCCGCGCGTGGCTCCATCGGATTGCCGATAAGGCGGTTGTTGACCAGCTCGATGCTGGCGACATGCGCGGCGTCAATGAAAGCCGCCTCGACGGCGGCGGCGTCGCCCAGTTCCCAGTCGCAGCAAAGATTGTCCGGAATGTCGTCATAGACGGCGGGCGCCCCCGCCTGCAAGGCTTCGACGACGCTGACCACGGCGGGCAGGATCTCGTACTGGACGTCGATCGCCTCCACCGCGCTCCGCGCCTGCTCGACCGTTTCCGCCACCACGAAGGCGACGGCGTCGCCGACATGGCGCACCTTGCCATGCGCGATCGGCGGGTGCGGCGGCTCTTTCATCGGGTTGCCGTCCTTGCCATGGATGCCCCAGCCGACCGGCAGGCCGCCGACATTGTCGGCTTTCAGGTCTTCGCCGGTATAGACCGCCACCACGCCCGGCATCGCACCGGCCGCCGTCACGTCGATCGCCCCAAGCCGGGCATGCGCGTGCGGCGAGCGCAGGAACGCGCCGAACAGCATGCCGGGCCGCTTGATGTCGGCGACGTAGTTGCCACGCCCGGTGACGAAGCGCAGATCCTCCTTGCGTTTTGGCGACGCGCCGATGCCGACCACTTTTGACATGTTCATGAGTCCCTCACTTCGCATCGCGCATGGCGGCAGCGCCGGCGATCACCGATTTGACGATGTTGTGGTAGCCGGTGCAGCGGCAGAGATTGCCCTCCAGCCAATCGCGCACCTCGACCTCGCTCGGATCGGGATTGCGCCCGACGAGGTCGACCGCGCTCATCAGCATGCCTGGCGTGCAGAAGCCGCACTGCAGTCCATGGTTTTCATGGAAGGCCTGTTGCATCGGATGCAACTTCGCCTGCCCGGCGGCCGACAGGCCTTCGACCGTCATCACCGAGCCGCCATCGGCCGAGACCGCCAGCATGGTGCAGCTCTTCACGGACTCGCCGTTGAAATGCACCAGGCAAGCACCGCATTGGCTGGTGTCGCAGCCGACATGCGTTCCGGTGAGCGAGAGCTGCTCACGCAGCAGCTCCACCAGCAGCATCGCCGGTTCGACCGAGACGCTGACCGGGCGTGCATTGAGCGTGAGACTGATTTCCATGACGGGCTCCAAATCCTTACGGAGGTCTAGGCAAGCAAATGTGCGCGGTCGATCAGCCATGCCGCAAGGACGCTGTCGCCGACTTCGAACAGATTCTCGAAAAAACGGCGCTCCGGCACATAGGCGACGAATTCCTCCTCGCCGGCTGCGTCCAGCATCACCTTGACGAAATTGCCCTGATACTCGATGCCGAGGATTGTCGCCGGCACCGACGCCATGTCCTGCTCGGACAGTGCCGTGCCCTTGCGGAAGAGCTCGACATCGTCGCGCCGCACCGCGATGTCGATCGCCTGGCCGGCCTCCAGCCGGGCACCGGCGTGCATCGGAATCTGAATGCCGGCGATCTCGGGGCTGGCGATCATCGCCCGCGTGCCGTTGATCTTGCCGACCTTGCCGCTGAGCACATTCTGCCCGCCGAGAAACTCCGCAACGTAGCGATCCTTGGGCGCGGCATAGATTTCGCGCGCCGGACCGGACTGCTTGATCTTGCCGTTTTCCATGACGACGACCATTTCGGCGAGGGCGATGGCCTCGAGCTGGGTGTGCGTGACATGGACGAAAGTGATGCCGAGTTCGCGCTGCATGCGCCGCAGTTCTGCGCGCATCCTGATGCGCAGATGTTCGTCGAGCGCCGACAGCGGCTCGTCGAGCAGCAGCACCCGCGGTTCGGTGATCGCCGCGCGCGCAAGCGCCACGCGCTGCTGCTGGCCGCCGGAAAGCTGCGCCGGGAGACGATCGAAAAACCCGGTCATCCGCACCTTCTCGATCATGGCGTCGGTCTTGGTGTAGCGCTCGGCCTTCGACAACCCGCGAACCCGGAGCGCGAAGGCGATGTTGTCGCGCACCGTGAGATGCGGAAACAGCGCGTAGGACTGGAACATCATAGCCGTGCGGCGCTCGACCGGCGGCAGGCCGACGACGTTCTCGCCGCCGATCATGATCTCGCCGACGGTCGGATCCTCATGGCCGGCAATCATGCGCAGGATCGTGGTCTTGCCGCAGCCTGACGGGCCGAGGATGCAGCAATAGGCGCCGTCCGGTATCTTCAGATTGACGCCGTCGACCGCATAGGCGAAGCCATCATAGCTTTTGGCGACGCCGGCAAGCTCGATATTGCCCTTGCCGAAGCTCATGCAGCACCTCCCTGCTGGCCGGCAGGCGCGCGCGCCTCACGCCGTTTCTGCATGAAGGCGATGGTGCCGAGGCTTGCCCCGATGACAACAAACGAGACGATCGTGGTTACGGTGCCAAGCGCATAGAGCGCCGGTGAGGTGATGTTCAGCGTCATGCTCCAGATCTCCAGAGGCAGCGTGTTGAGCGAGCCGGCCGTCTGCAGCGTCCGGGCAAATTCGTCATAGGAGAGCGTGAAGCCGAACAGCGCGACAGCGACGATGCCGGGCGCCAGCACCGGGATGACGACGAGCCGGATCGTCTGCCAGGGCGAGGCGCCGAGGTCGCGCGCCGCTTCTTCCCATGCGTGGTCGAAGCGCGACATGACGGCGAACATGACCAGCACGCCGAAGGGCAGCGTCCATGAAAGCTGCGCGCCTAGTGCGGAGGTGAACAGGCTTGCGTCGATGCCGACCGCGTTGAAGATGAGCCCGACACCAATGCCGAGCACCAGGCCAGGAGCGACCAGACTGCCGATCATCAGATAGAAGACGACCGTGTCGCCGGCGAAGCGCTTGCGAAAGCCAAGCCCGGCCAGGAACGACACGAGCACGGTCAGCACCGTGACCACGATCGCAAGCTCGAACGAGCGCTCGAAGGAGCCTTTGACGTCACCGGTGCGGACCTGCGTGAACAGGTCGACGAACCAGTGCAGGGACAGGACCTTCATCGGGAACACCAGCCCGCCGCGCAGATCCTGGAAGGACAGGATGTAGATGCAGGCCATCGGCCCGTAGAGCGCCAGCAGATAGAGCGTGAACAAGGTGGCAAGCACGTAGAAGGTCCACGGCCGGCGGCCGCCGGCCGGCGCGATCGCCCGGCTCCTGCGCGCCGGTGCGCTGGCTGAGGTAACGTCCGAGATACGGGCCAGGCTCATCGCGTAATCTCCTTGCGGATGTCGACGAAGCGCAGGATCAGGCCGACCGTGATGACGAGGATTATCGTCAGCAGAACAGCACTCGCCGCGGCGGTCGGATATTGCAGCACCGAGATGTCCTCGTAGAAGGCGCCGACGACGGAGGCCGAACCACCGCCCGACATCACCTTGACCACGAAGAAGTCGCCCATGACGATCGAGATGACGAAGATCGAGCCGAGCGCGATGCCGCTTTTCGACAGCGGCACGATGATCAGGCGCATGATGTCGAAACGGCTGGCGCCGGCGTCGACCGCGGCCTCGACGACACGTTTGTCGATGCGGCCCATGGCGTTGAAGATCGGCACGATCATGAAGATGGTAAGCTGGTGGACATAGGCGACCACCACCGCGAAGCTCGAAAACAGCAGGAATTCGAGCGGCTGGTCGATCAGACCGAGCCTGATCAAGGCCGCGTTGACCAGCCCTTCCTTGCCGAGCAAGGGGATCCAGGAAATCATCCGGATGATGTTCGAGGTCCAGAACGGCACGGTGCAGAGCAGGAACAGCCCAAGCGCAAGCAACGGGTTCCTGACATGGAAGACGAGGAAATAGGCAACGAAAAAGCCGATCAGCAGGCTGAAAAACCAGGTCAGCACGGTGAACTTGATCGTCTCGTAATAGAGATTGAACGTCAGTCCCGAAGTCAGGATCTCGGTATAATTGTCGAGGTTGAAGGCCGGGAACAATCCGCCAAAGCCGTCGGTCTCGAAGAAGCTCGCCGCCACCACGGCGATCAGCGGCAGCACGAAGAACGGGATCAGCACGACGACGAGCGGCGCCACATAGGCCCATCCGGCCAGATTTCGCTTGAACGCAGCGCTTTGCGCCATCGCGGCTCTCCGAAGATTTTCGGATGAAGGTGTGGATCGGGCACGGCGCGCCCGATCCGGTTGCAGCATCTCAAGCGACCTTGAAGTCGTTCCAGCGCTTGTTCATGTAGGCCGCCTCGTCCATGAGCGTGTTCCAGCACGAGATGTTCTTGACCCGCTCGAGGAAGGAGCCGCCATCGCGCACCGTGCCTGCCTTCTCCATCGGGATGCCATAAGGATCCTTGATCTCGTCGGGAGCAGGCTTGCCGTCGTACCAGTAGTCCCACTCGGCGGCGGTGAGGAACGGCTTGGCCTTGGTCGGCACCGGGCTGTAGTAGCCGTAGCGGGCGACGAAGGCGCCCTGCCAGCCGGTATAGTACCAGTTGATGTATTCGTAGGCGGCGTCGAGCTTCTTGCCGGTGAGGTGCTTCATCAGGCCCATGCCGTTGCACCAGCCGCGATAGCCTTCCTTGTCGCCCTTCTTGTTGACCGGCGCGTAGACGCAAGGGATCTCCTTGACGCGCACCGCGGCGACGGCTGGCGACCACATCGACTGGATGATGACCTCGCCGGCCGCCATCAGCTGCACCGACTGGTCGAATGTGGTCCAGGTGGCGCGGAAGTGGCCCGACTTCTTCAGCTCGATCAGCTTGTCGATGGTGAAGTCGATCTCGGCCTTGGTCATGTTGCCCTTGTTGGCGTATTTGATCAGGTCGGCGCTCTCGAAACACAGCGCGGCGTCCATGATGCCGATGGCCGGCACGTCGAGGATCGCCGCCTTGCCCTTGAATTTCGGATCGATCAGTTCCTTCCATTCGGTGACCGGATGGCCGACCAGGTCGGGTCGGTAGCCGATCGAATCCGCATTGTAGACCTGCGGCAGGAACGTCGCCCAGTCGGTGACACCGTCATGCAGCTCGGTCGCGTCCGGCGTCTCTATGTACATCGCCTCGTAGGGCGAAATGCCCTGCCGCGACACGACGGCGCCGTCGATCTCGCCCTTGGTGAAGATCGGCAGGATGTTGTCGAACTCCTTGATCTTCTTGATTTCGATGCCCTGGATAACGCCGCGCTTGGCGGCGAGCTTGGCCTGCCAACCCTCCAGATCGGCGATATCGACCGAATTCGGCTGGGTGATGAAGCGGTTGATGGCGGCCGAGGTGTCGAGATTCTGCATCGTCACCTTGAAGCCGAGATCCTTGGCAGCCTGGTCGCCGATGGCCTTCACCACCGAGTAGGAAACACCGAGATGGCGCAGTTCAATGTCCTTGATCTCCTGGGCCCAGATCGTCGGAAAGCCGCCGATCGCACCCGATCCGACGGCCGCGCCTGCAGCCGCCGCGCTGCCTTTGAGAAACTTTCTTCTGGTCAGTGAGTTCGTCGACTCTTTCACCTGTTTCATGGTCAAACCCTTCCCCTGCATGCCGAACCTGTCGTCGGCAATCCACATTCTTTCGATGTCTGGCTGCCTGCTGGGGGCAGGATATATTTTTTGTGCGGGCCGCCAAATTAGAAGTAAAAATTCCAATCATAAGCCAGGCAAATCTGCCGACGATATGAGCACGGGCAAGCACAAACCTGCCAAAACATATGCAGAAACCTCAGTTCCCTGGGTTTTTTTGCCAGAAGATTCAGCAAATTGGCGATTCTGTTGCGCGAAGACGCGCAGTAGCCGAATGAAAAGTAACTTCGATGCGCTATGGCCGAGGCCACCGTGCTGAATCTAAGAACACACCTTGTAAACGTTTCAGGTTCGAAAGGGTCTTGAGGGGCACGTCCTTCTGGCAGTTCCAGATTGTGCGACTTTGCCCTGGCAATTTTTATAGCATGGCTCCAGTTCGGCTGGACGTCGCATCTTCAGATTGCCTCTGCAGCATTCTCGATCGGGCGCTCGAACCATCCCATTGGCACGCTTGCGGCAACCACATCGAGCGGCTAGAACGATGTCGCCGCTGTCCCAGTCGTCGCCCTTCAGGCGAACCGGGAAACTGCCGGCCTGCATTTGCTCCTCGATCCTGGCACTGACCGCCTCCGACATCTTGCCCAGATTTCGAGGACTATCGACAGCACTGGTCGATTTTTCCCAGCTGGACTGAACAGATTTCACGATCGGAAACGCCGTCGGGCAGATGAAGATCGGAGCTTCCAGGAGACGCTGATACTACCCGGCCAGCCGATGAGCGGGCCGCAGCCGCGGTCTACGATCATGCGGCATCGTCCGGTTCGCCACGACGAGGCGCGCGAGCGCGCCGCCGAACTGCTCAGGCGTGTCCGCGTCAGCCATCCGGAGCGGGTGCTGGGCCTCTATCCGCACGAACTGTCCGGCGGCATGCGGCAGCAGGCCAACATCGCCATCGCCATTGCGCTCGACCCGCCGCTGCTGGTGCTGGACGAGCCGACGACGGCGTTGGATGCCAGCGTCCAGTCCGAGATCATCGCCATCCTGCAGGATCTTCGCAGGGACCACAAAACCAGCGTTCTTCTGATCAGCCACGACATCAACATGATCCGCCGATCCTGCGACCGGGTGGCGGTGATGCAGTCGGGAACCGTGGTCGAAAGCGGCGCCGCCGGCGATGTCTTCGACAACCCAAGCCATGCTTACAGAAAGGCGCTCATCGCCTCGATCCCGGCACTTAACTACACCAAGCGGGACGGAAGGCTGGCTGAGACGGATGGACCCGATCCGACGGCGACAATCTCGGATGAAAATGCCGGCTCGCCAAAAGAACGTCAGATCGCGATCGCCTGCAAAGGCATCAGCCATTCCTTCGGCAGCCAGCCAGTGCTGCACGAGATCGACGTCAGCATCGGCTTGGGCGAAACATTCGGGCTGATCGGCGAGTCCGGTTCCGGCAAGTCGACATTGGCGAGGATCGTCACCGGCCTGCAGATCCCAAGTACCGGATCGGTCGCGCTGTTCGGCAAGACGGTCGTACCGCGCGTCGAGAAGAGAAATCTTGGCGAACGACGCGACGTGCAATGGTCTTCCAATCACCGGACCGCACGCTCAACCCACGGCAAAAGATAGGCAGGATTTTGGGCCGCCCTTTGCGGCGGCTTGCCGGTCTGCGCCGCCGCGACGTGAAGCAGCACGTCAGTGATTTGCTTGCTTCGGTTCGTCTGGCCAGCAGCACGGCTGAGCAAAAGTCGCGGTCGCTGTCCGGCGGCCAGCGACAGCGAGCGGCCATTGCGCGCGCCTTCGCCGGCGTGCCGAAAATCGTCGTGCTGGACGAGCCCACCTCGGCGCTCGACGTTTCCATCCAGGCGACCGTTCTCAACCTTCTCAACGACCTGCAGCGGGACAAGGACACGACCTATCTGTTCATCAGCCAGGACCTCAGGGTCGTACGCTACATGGCTGACAGGATCAGCGTGCTCTATCGCAGCCGTCTCGACGAGACCGGTTCATCCGACCAGATTTTTCGCGGCCCCAATCATCCCTATACGAAACGAAACTCCTGCTGGCGGCGTCCTCGGATGAGACCGCGCCGAAGATCTCGGCTCAGCTCGACATTACGGCAGCCGATTTCCCGAGCAGCGGATGTTCTTTCGCCGATCGGTGCCCCCGAGCTCTCCCCGACTGCAGAAAATCAGAACCGCCGGTCAGGCAGGTCGGCGACGGTCATCTGATCGCATGCTGGCGGCATGGCGAAAGCTTCTGACATTCGAATCATCAGCATTCTGAAGGAGCAACAGGCCTGGCGTTTGCTACAAAGCGGGGATGCACGTGCAAGCTTTGGCCTGACTGAATGTTAGGAGCGCGACCCTTTGCGGCCCCCACGCGCACGATCCATCACGAGGGGTTACGCGTCGCCCAGTACGACTGAGGTCGGCCGGACGGTTTATATGCCGTGCAAAAGTCGTAGAGACTCCAGAGGCCGACAATCCCGACGCTTTTCAGGAGCGGACCTTCGTTTGTCATCCGGAACCGACCTAAGCGGGACGTATAAAATCGAGCCGTATGGCGGTCGGCCCGCTAGAAATCGCATCCCGCTCTGGTGCCAATGGCAAACAATCAACCGACCTTGACGAGATTCAGGTTCGGAAGGGGGCCGCCAGGAAACTGAGCGAGCTTGCCGCCGATCGCCAGCGAGCCAAGATCGATCCCCACGAATCCGATCCGCTCGATCAGGGATGCGACCTCTGCCTTGGCCGCGATGTCGTTGCCCGAATAGAACAGCACGCGCCGACCGCCGTCCGAACGTGGATCAGTGGCCAGTAGCTCTGCACGGAGGTGATTGAAGGCCTTCACGACGCGGGCTCCGGGCACGAGATCTGCAAACGCTTCGCTCGACACGCGGCCGCCGAGGTCTGCGGGCTTGAACAGCGGTGCCTCGATCGGATTGTTTGCATCGATTACAATGCGCCCTGTCCAGTCTGGAAGGCCTGCCATCGCCGCCGGGAGCTTCGTCCAGTTAACAGCCACGAAGACGATATCGGCGCGTGCCGCTTCGTCGCGGGTGCCCGCCTTGATGGATGGCCCAAGCTCGCGGACCAGATCCTTGAGTGAATCCGGGCCGCGGCTGTTGGAGATTGTGGCCTCGACACCCGCCCGGCCCAGCGTCCCTGCGAAGGCGGTGCCAATCGCGCCCGAGCCAATGATACCAATGGTCATTTGATGTTCCTTTCAGAGTCGGAGACGGACGCGGTTGAACGTACCGGCACGTGCTTTCACGCTCGATTTCAGTTGACTGGTGCGGTACCGAGCTGCTGCATCAGCGAGAAGAGATTGGCGACGCCCCAATGTTCGGCGATCCGCCCATCGCGCACGCTCATGACGTCGACGGTCTCGAATTGAATTTTTCGGCCCGTCGGCGTCACCCCAAAAAACGCTCCCAGATTCGTTCCGTGATAGGTCTTGTAGGTCGTCACCCGGTCGCCATCGGCAAGCTGCCAGTGGATTTCGGCGTGGAAGTCGGGGAACGCGGCGCGAAGGACTTTGTACAGCTCTCTCGCGCCTGCCTTGTCGGGCGTGCGGCCCGGTTGCGGTGTGTGGTCGACGAAGTCCTCGGCGAACAATTCATCGAACACCGCGAAATTGCCGCCGCCCTGCACTTCTTCGGTGTTGCGGCGAACGACCGCTTTTGCGGCTTCGCTTGCGTTGCTGCTGGTCATGACATGCTCCGATCGGTTGAGGGTTCTGCGCTCTGTCATGTGCGACGCCGCTCAGGCACCGCCGCCCGCCTTCTGACCGAGCAGCTGCAGCTCCCAGGCGAGCGCGATACCGGTGCCACCGCCATGCTCAAGAAACATCTCAGCCCCCATCCTCGCCGTCTCTTCGCGGGCCCAGTCGCGCTGCAATTCACCGGCCACCGCCATCCACGTGATTGGAACGACGCCTGCCATCACCATGCGGCGCACTGCCATGTCGTGCGCTTCCGCGCTCACGCCGCCTGACGCATCGGTGACCGCGTAGACCTCGTAGCCTTCGCCCGCAGCCTGGATGGCCGGCATGGCGAGACAGATCTCCGACCAAAGCGCCGCCATAATGATCTTCTTGCGGCCCGTCTTCTTCACGGCATCGACAACGCGCGCATCTTCCCAGGTGTTGATGAAGGTGCGGTCGATCGGCTTCTGATCCGGGAAGACATCCTGCAGGCCCTTGATGAGCTTGCCGCCGCGGTCCTCAAGGACGGTAGTCAGGATCGTCGGCACGCCGAAGATTTTGGCCGTCTTGGCCAGCGCGATGACGTTGTTCACGATCATCGTGGGTTCGTGGCTGTGCAGATTGGCGAATTGGAACGGCTGGTGGTCGATCAGCACCAGCACCGACTCTTCCGGGGTCAGCAGGGCGTTGAGGCCGTTCTTGGGAGCGTTGGACTGGGTGGGCATGGGCGTTGTCTCCGGTTGGCACTGCGTTGTGTGTCACCTAGCTATCGCCCTTTTATTGGCCTATAATTAGTCCGCAATGACTTGCAATTCTTACAAGCATCACTTGAAAAAAGCCCATGGAGACACTGGCCAACCTCGAATCCTTCGCCCGCAGCGCGGAAGCCAGCAGCTTCTCGGTTGCAGCGCGAAGGCTTTCCCTGACCCCGGCCGCGGTCAGCCGTAACGTGGCGATATTGGAGCGCAATCTCGGTGTCCGGCTGTTTCAGCGAACGACCCGGAAGTTGACTCTGACCGAGGCCGGTGAGCGCTTCCTGCTCGCAATGCAGGATCATATGCAAGGCCTGCAGGCGGCGATCGCGGACGCTGCCACCGATCGCGGTGAGCCCGCTGGTGTGCTTAAGGTCAGCATGGGGTTGACGTTTGGCGCAGATTACATCCTGCCCCTGTTGCCAGGCTTCCTCGCGCGCTATCCCAACATTCGCCCGGACTGGAGGTTTGAGAGCCGGCAAGTCGATCTGATTGCAGAGGGATATGACGCGGCCATCGGTGGCGGTAACGACTTGGCGCCGGGCTTGGTGACACGCACGCTTGCGCCCTTGCATATCATCGCTGTTGCTTCGCCAGCCTATCTGAAAGGCAGGAAGCGGCCTGGCGATCCTTCGGGGCTGGCCCTCTTCGACGGTATTGTCATGCGCTCCACGCGGACGGGACGAATCCGCGAGCGCACCATGCGCGACGCCGCCGGCGCGGAAACTATTGCGACACTGAAGGAGACGATCGTACTCGACGATCCCGAGGCGATGTGCCGGGCGGCACTGCTCGGTCTCGGCGTGACGCTTATCGCCGTGCCACATGCTCTTCCGCATCTCGAAAGGCGCGCGCTCGTGCGATTGTTGCCACAATGGTACGCCGACGGCGGACCGATCTCGATCTACTATCCCACCCGAACATTGCTCCCCGCCAAGACCCGCGTCTTCGCCGACTTTGTCGTCGAGGGCTTTCGTCGTGATCGCCTGGCGGAGCGCTTCGCCGGAAGCCTCGGCTAATTGCATCGACCTTCGCTCGGACCGGGTTGATCTTGTGGCGTGATGCGAATTCGGCTTTCAGACTCCCAAAACTCAGTCTGGAAGATGCCGCCATTTCACCATCCGCTTGCGCAGATCGACGACTTCGCCGTCTACTGTGAAGGACCCGTCTCCCCTGTGGTGCAATGTCCGCCGCTCTTTCCGGTCGAGATCGATCCAGATCCGGAGCGCCTCCAGAAGGAAAAGGTTGTAGGTTTCGACCATGCCGTCATCAGCAATTCGGCATTCGATATTGGCGAGACATTCCCCGATAAGTGGCGGCCCTACGTCCCGGGCGGATAAGGGCGACAGCCCGAATTTCCCAAATTTGTCGACCTCGTCGCCCGAGCAGTTGCCGATATCGATGACTGTGCGCGCAAGATCGACCGTTGGGATAGCGATCACGCATTCGCGGCTTTCGCGCAATGCGCCGTAGCTGTGGTCCCAGGGTCCGATGACGCATCCAATCAGCGGCGGCGCGTGCTGGACCATCATGTGGAAGCCCATCGTCATCACGTTCGGTTTGCCGTTTAGAGCAGTCGTGACCAGGACGATGGGGCCAGGCTCAAGCAGTCGGTAGGCATGGGATGCAGGCATTTCCTTCATTGGAGCTCTCCTTGCGATTGGACGCCCCCACAAGATCCTGAGCCGCGACGACGAGCCAACAACCGCTGACGCGCGGCACTATGCTGCTCGACATCGACCGCCGGGTCAGCGCGACTTCAACTCCAGACCGCCAAACACTGTTTCAATGACCGCCTCGATGTAAGCGTCGGGGATGTCGGAGTTAACGTACGGAACGAGGAGCCGGTGATAGATCGGCCCATATAGAGTGTCGAGCACGACATCCGGATCCAATCCGGGTCTCAGTTCACCATTGGCTATGCCACGCCGAACGATCTCACGGGCAATCTGTCGCCGTGGCTCGACCCAACGCATCTTCACGGCATCCAGCAGCCTCTCATCGGTTTGGGCACGCCCCAATAGCGGCCGCATGATCCTGCCCTGTTGACCGCGGTAAGCCCGTGCGAGCAGTTTCATCGACGCTGCAAAACTCTCGCGGGCAGTCGCCTTTTCCTGGATTGGCGCCGCCTTTGTAACTTCGGCGAGAAACGCATCCATCACGACTGCCGAGACATTCGGCCACCGGCGGTAGATGGTCGTCTTCGCCACGCCAGTCCGTTCCCCGATGCCTTCAATCGTCAGCGCGTCGAATCCTACCTCTTCGCCCAGTTCCAGCGCAGCGCGGAGAATCGCTGCCGTCGCATCGGCGCCGCGTGGGCGCGGGTGGGCGACCTTCACCGCTCGCAATCGAACATTCCTTTCCATCGTTCCCTTCCTGCAGTCCATCTGGCCAATGCAAGCGGGCAGACTTGGCGTCGCTGATCCCGCGTAAAATCCGCGAATCGGCTTGACAAGTGTACGCTACGTATCGTAGTTGACAAGTGTACGCTACGTATCGTAGCTTTTAAGTGAACAACCTGGGCAAAGCACGGTACTCCGCGGATCCTGCGATCTATGTCACGCATGACCAGGTCGAGGCCATGACCATGGCCGACCGGATTGTGGTGATGAATGGCGGCCATGTCGAACAGGTTGGCCGGCCGCTCGATCTCTATGATGACCCGCAGAGCATGTTCGTTGCCGAATTCATCGGCTCGCCATCGATGAACCTGCTGAAAGGCCGCTTCGACAGCGCCGTCGGACGGCCTGTCTTCAAGACCAATGATGGCATCGTGCTGCCGCTGCCCGGCAGCGTTTCAAGGCCGTCCGGTACGGAAGCGATCTACGGCATCAGGCCGGAATATTTCACCATCGCTACGGCAGGCTCCGGCATCCCGGCCCGCATCGTGGTGGTCGAGCCCCTCGGCCCCGAAACGCAGGTGACCGCGACCGTCGGCGGACAGACCGTGGTGACGATGTTTCACGAGCGGATCAGCGTGCAGCCCGACGAGATCATCTGGCTGCAGCTACAGACCGATCGCGTCTGCCTGTTCGACACCGCTGGACGGCGGCTAACTTAGAATCTGTCAAAATAGCAACAACGAACGCCTTGAAGAAATGCGCGCGGTTACGACGAGCGGCCGTAGACCAGATGGCACCACGCGCTTTCTTGTCGGTGGTCTGCGAGATACCATCCGGCGACCGAGCGACCGAACAACGGCAGGATCACCAACGGCGTCGCCGAAGGCCGCCGCAATGCCTTCCAGATTACGCGGTCGATCGGTTGGCTTCGCCCTCGGCGATTTTTCAGCGCTGCGCTATTTGTACGACCGGCATGTCGAAGCCGTGGTCGGTGTCCAAATCATCCTGTTTGCACGTCGTTGCCGCCCTTTACCGCATGCATTGACCATAGGACTTCCAGCCTTGCTGTAGTGGCGTTATGCATGGCTGATCGCAGTCTGATCGACGAACGGTAGAAATTGGAACTCGGAAAACAGGCGTAGGATCGTTCCCTTCTGTCTTTAGATGGTCCTGCGGGAAACTACCACCTGCGTGCCATGGGTTTAGCGAAGCCCAGCCCTCCATATTGGTGCACGTATCTGGTAGATATGACGATTTTATTCATTGTATCTTGACGCATAATGATCCCGCTCGATACCCCACGGCCATTGCCGCTCCCGATCAGGCAAGCGTGAATTCAAATTGTCTATAGTAGCAAGTGGTTGCGGGACTCTTCTCTGTAACGGCACGAAGGCGACAAACCGCAGACGTCCTGGCCACATATCTCTCGCCAGGATGCCGGCAGATCGTGGGGGAAAGCGATCATGGCAGGCAAGTGATCAGCATCACAAATCCATTATCCGCCCCGCTACCGCTGCTTGCACCAAGCGATCGGCGAGAATGGCCAGGAAGGCGATCGACAGGCCGGCGATCAGCCCCATGCCGGCATCGGCCTTGCCCAGCGCTACATAGACCGCTTGTCCGAGATCGCGCGTGCCGACCAGGGCGGCGATGGCGAGCATCGACAGTGCCGCCGTGATGGTCTGGTTGAGCCCCAGCATGACGACAGGCAGCGCTAGCGGCAGCTTGGCCTGGAACAGCGTCTGCACCGGGGTCGCGCCCATCTGTTCGACCGCCTCGACGACATCGGCCCGGACATGGCGCAAGCCGTGCTCGACATAGCGAATCGGCGGCACGATAGCATAGAGCATGATGGCGATCAGTGCTGTGAACTCACCGACCTTGAAGAACATCAGCGCCGGGATCAGGAAGACGAATTGCGGCATGGTCTGCAGCGCGTCGCAAACCGGCTTCATCACGCGCGAAACCCGCTCGCTGTAGGCGGCCCAGACGCCGAGCGCGCCGCCAATGACAAGGCAAAGCAGCACCGCCAGCGTGCAGAGATAGAGGGACTGGACGAGCGCTCCCCACAGCCCGTTGACGAGGATCAGCAGGAACCCGGCGGCGGCAAAAAGCGCCAGCCGAAGGCCCGCGACCTGAAAGGCGAGCAGGGCAATGCCGAGGATGAAAACCGGCCAGGGAAAGCCTAGAAAGCCGGTGTAGAGCAGCGTGCCGGCGACCAGCAGCGCCAGTGCCGGCCGCCAGTTGAAGCGATGCAGCAGCAAGGCGCAGGCGAGCAGGACGGCGACAGCATAGGTCGCGTTCGCGGTCGGCGAGAGCGTGAACCCCCAGATGGCGGGAACCGCAGCCCCCGATATGCCGATCCTGAGCGGCAGCAGCAAGCAATAGAGAACGCCGTTGCGTAGGCCGTCGAAGAACCAGGCATAGTCGCGCACGAGGCCCAGCAGCCATTGATTGATGCCGCCGACCTGCATGCGCAGCCCAGTGGCGGGCAGCAAGGTTTCGTCCGGCCACAAGAGGCGTATGGCAATCGCCAGCACCGCCGCGAGGACCAGGACAATTGCCAGCCGGCGATCGGTCATCCATGTCATGACCGCCGTCGGCCCGGTCGGACGCGCCTTGGCAAAGCCGATCGTCAGCCGGTCGATGAGGATGGCGAGCAGCGCGATCACCAGGCCCGACAGGATGCTCTGGCCAAACTCGGCCTTGCGCATCGATGACAGCACCTCCCAGCCGATGTCCTCGAAGCCGCCGATGATGGCGGCGACGATGACCATCGACAATGCGGCCATCGTCGTCTGGTTGAAGCCGACCAGAATCTGCGGCAGCGCGGTCGGCACTTCGACATGCCAGAATTGCTGGCGGCGCGTGCAGCCGCTCATCAACCCGGCCTCGCTGATATCGGAAGGCACGCGATCGAGGCCGAGCAAGGTGTTGCGCACCATCGGTGGCGTCGCATAGATGGCGCTGGCGATCAACCCGACCACCGGGCCGAAGCCGAACAGCAGCAGCAGCGGGATGAGATAGGCAAAGGCCGGCACGGTCTGCATCAGGTCAAGCGCGCCGAGCAGCATCGGACGCAGGCCGGGCTTAGCATGGCCGAGCACGCCAAGCGCGAAGCCGAGCACGGTGGAGATCGGCACGGCGAGCAGCACCAATGACAGCGTGCTCATGCTTTGCGGCCAATAGCCGGCCAGGAGTATGTAGGTCAAAGCCAGCAAGGCAAAGGCCGCCAGCCTGATGCCGCTTGATTTCAGCGCCAGCGCCGCCACCGCCAGCATCACCGCCGGCCATGGCAGCCAGACCAGGACGAGACGCGCGCCACGCATCGGCGCTTCGAGCGCGGCGGAAAGGGCCCGGAACGCCGGCTGGACGACGGTCACAACAGCGTCGGTGACCGCGTTCACCCCTGCCGCCAGCGGCAAGGTCCATTCCTTGGGAAACGTCACCAGCCAGGGGAAATCGGTCTTGAGGACGAGGCACAGCGCGGTCAGCGCGATCAAGGCGCACCAGGGCAGAAGGGCCGGCTCGATTGTGACCCTCGGCGAGGATCGAAACGATGCGGCCGGCGCCGTCATGACCGGGTCCGCCTTGTCTGTTCCCGCTCCAGCACGGCAAGGACAGCACTTGCGGTCAGCAGCGCCGGCGGGCCGGCGCCCTCACCCGGCACGTTGAACGCGCGAACGCCTGAGGCCAGCCGTGGAATGAGGTCCTCCAAGCTGGCATCGGCAGCGACGCTCTCCTCGGGCACGGCTGCCCCGTTCAGCGACGTCGCGAGATCGCCGGCTTTGATGACGCGCAGCAGTGGCATGTCCTCGGTGAACTGCGCGACATAGTCGTCGGCCGGGTTGAGGACGATATCGGCCGGGCGGCCGATCTGGACGATCTTGCCGGCCCGCATGATGGCGAGCCGGTCGGCCAGCCGGAAGGCTTCAGCCATGTCGTGGGTAATGAAGACGATCGTCTTCTTCAGCATCCGTTGCAGGCGCAGGAATTCGTCCTGCATCTGCCGGCGGATGAGCGGATCGAGTGCGGAGAACGGCTCGTCTAGGAACCACAGTTCCGGGCCGACGGCGAGCGAGCGGGCGATGCCGACACGCTGCTGCTGGCCGCCTGAAAGCTGATGTGGAAACGAGGCCTCGCGGCCTTCGAGACCGACCAGCGCAATCATCTCGCGAGCACGGGCTTCGCGCTCCTTCACCGGCTTGCCTTGGATCTTCAGCGGGAACGCCACATTGCCCAGAATGCTGAGATGCGGCAGCAGGCCGAAATTCTGGAACACCATGCCCATGGCGTGGCGGCGCAGTTCGATAAGCTCCTTGCCGGTGGCCTTGAGCAGGTCCTGGCCGTCGAGCAGGATTTCGCCGGCGCTCGGCTCGACCAGCCGCGACAGGCAGCGCACGAGCGTCGACTTGCCGGAGCCGGAGAGCCCCATGATGACGAAGATCTCGCCGGCCGCGACCTCGAAAGTGGCGTCGACCACGGCCGGCAGATGCGCTTCCGAGCGCAGCCGCTCGGCCAGCGCGTCCGGCTCGATGATGTAGCCGCGCGAGTCGAAATAGTAGGCGGGGCGCCGCCCATAGACCTTCCAAACATTGCGGCAGGCCAGCTTGATTGATGGGGCGGCGGCGTTCATTGCGTGAAGCCCTCGTGCGGCCAGAACCCGGCCACGCATCGATGCGAAGCCGGGTTGGCAAATCGACCACCGCTCGAGCGGCGCGACATCGAGGCGTTTACCCCTTGGCCGCGTCGACCCAGGACTTCCAGACGGTTTCGTTCTTGTCGACCCATTCCTTGACGACGGTGTCGAGGTCCTTGCCGTCCTTGTCGACGGCTAGCATCATCTTCTGCTGTTCGGTGGCGTCCATCTTGAACGCCTTGAGAAAGGCAAGGGCAGCCGGCCATTTGGCGCCGAAGCCGGACCAGACGATCTTGTCGACATCGGGCGGCGTGATGCAATGTTCGTTGCTCTGGTCCTTGCAGGGCGGCATCTTGATCCAGCCGACGTCGTTTTCCGCCAGCGCGTAATGCGGCCCCCAGAACATCATGACCAGCGGCGACTTCGCGGCCTCGGCGGATCGGAGCTCGGCGACCAGCGCGCCTTCCGACCCCGCCGGAACGGCGGTGTAGGGCATGTTGTTGTCGGCCAGGATGGTCGCGGCACGCGACCCCCAGTCGGCCGGATAGTCGAGGAAGCGGCCGTTGGGCGCCGTCTCGGGCGTCGACAGCGCCTGCACGCATTCGGGCTTGGTCAACGCCGACCAGTCGGGCAGGCCCGGGCAGATTCTCTCCATGAATTTCGGATAAATCCAGCCCTCGCGCGTCTCGAGGTCGAGCTTGCCGATGTCCTCGATCTTCTTCTCGGCCAGCACCTTCGGATAGATGTCGCCGACATTGTTCAGCCAGATTTCGACCGAGGCGCTCAGCGTGCCGTCGGCAAGGCCGGAGAATTGCGGGAAGTTGCCGGCCGTGACGTATTCCACTTTGTAGCCGAGCTTCTCCAGGAGCTGGCCGGCGATATGCGTGGAGACATGCGCGCCGGTCCATTCGAGCATGGCGAGCTTGATCGGCTCATCCTTGGCGCCGATTTCGGCGGCTCCCCCTTGAGCGTTGGCTGCAAGCAGAAGCGCCAGCCCGATGCCGGCGCCTTTCAAGACAATGGTCCTTTTCATATCAGTTCCCCTGTCGGTTGGACTTTCCTTGTGTCATGCCGGCCTCCTCCGATGAAGGCCGGAACCATCCCGCAAGAACGCTACCACAGTGCTCCGCCGGTGATTTGTATGTTTTCCATGGTGATGCCCTTGGCCAGGTCCGAGCATAGGAAGACGGCCAGAGCCGCGATCTCCTGCGGCTGCAGCATGCGCTGCTGCGGATTGCCCCTGGCGATGTCGGCCATCGCTTCCTCTGCTGTGCGCCCCTTGCCCTCGCGCTCGACGACCTGCGCCACATTGCGGCGCATCAGTTCGGTCTCGACCCAGGTCGGACTGATCATCACGCAGGTGACCCCGCGTGCGGCCCCTTCCAGCGCCACGCAGCGGGTCAGGCCGAGAAGTCCGGCCTTGGAAGCGCAATAGGCCGGATTGTCCTTCCAGCCGACGGAAGCCGCCGTCGAGCCGATGTTGACGATGCGGCCCCAGCCGCGCCCGATCATGCCGGGCAGCACGGCACGGGTGGCGCGGAAGGCGCCGGTGAGGTTGGTGTCGACGATCTTGTCCCACAGCGCGTCGGAATGGCCGCAGACCGGCTGCTCGGCGGTGGTGCCGGCGGCGTTGACCAGAATGTCGGCGGGGCCGATGGCGGCTTCGGCGTCAGCCGCGAACCGATTGGTGACGTCGCTGTCGCGCACGTCGAGATGGGCGGCGTGGACCCTGGTGCCGTGGGCGGCAAGGGCTGAACGCACACGCGCGATCTCGTCGGCGCCGGGATAGTAGGCGGCATCGGCTTTCTCCGTGCCGGCCGGCGCGATGTAGGAGCCGACGGCGACATTCGCTCCGGCCTCGGCCAACGCAGTGGCAATGGCAAAACCCATCCCGGAGAACCCGCCTGTAACGATCGCGCTGCGGCCGGAAAGGGTCTTCATCGCGTGCATTCTCCATTCAGTTTGGCAAAGGCAACATAGGCCGGCAGGATTTGTCGATCACACCGCAAGGTAGCCTCCATCGACGACCATTTCGGAGCCGGTGACGAATTTCGATTCATCCGAGGCGAGGTAGAGGACCATGTAGGCGATGTCGTTGGGCTCGCCGAGGAAGCCCAAGGGATGACGGGCGAGCGCGCTGGCTTTCTCCTGTTCCAGCGTGCCGAGGTCGCGCAGATAGTTTTCGGTCTGCGGCGTCCAGATGTAGCCCGGGTGGATGGAGTTGCAGCGGATACCGTAGCGCCTTTCGGCGCAGTGCACGGCGACCGCCTTGGTCAGCGTGCGCACGCCGCCCTTGGAAGCACAATAGGCGGCAAGTTCGGCCTCGCCGATGATGCCGTCGATGGACGACAGGTTGATGATTGAGCCGCCACCCGTTTTCTTCATCAGGGCGATGCCTTGCTGGCAGCCAAAGAAGACGCCGTCGAGATTGACGGCCATGGTGCGCCGCCATTCCTGCAACGAGGTATCCTCGATGTTCCTGGCGATGGCGATGCCGGCATTGTTGACCAGCACGTCTAGCCGACCGAACCTTTGCTTGACCGCTTCCATCACCGGCGGCCAGTCGTCAGGATTTGAAACGTCGTGACGGAGATGGAGGCTTTCACCACCATTTTGAACGATCAGTTCGGCGGTCTGCCGGGCCAAGGCATCATCAATATCGGTAACGACCACCCTGGCGCCCTGAGCCGCGAGCAGCAACGCGGCCGCCCGACCGAGGCCCAAGCCGGCTCCGGTGATGAGTGCAACCTTGCCTGCGACGCGGCTCACGACATCATGTCCCCTGGAGTGGTTTGCCGAGCCATTCGCGATAGAAGCCTTCGAGGTCGGGTTCGAAATCGTGCACTATGGGATAACCAGGTGCCGCCGCTTCCACCTCGTGCAGCGTGCCGCACTCAGGGCAGATGAATTCGCGGATTTCCATCCATTCGGGATCCGGAAGGTCGCTGTTCGGATAGATCTCGCGCAGCGATTGCTCGGTGTTGCGGACATGAATAGCGGCGTTGAGCTTCCAGTTCTTGCGATAGTCGCCGAAGGAGTGGCCGCATTCGCACCGGGTTATCCGCTCGTCACCGCTCTGGCAGATGAACAGGTGATCCGAGACCGGCAGCAGGATCGGGTCCTTCCAGACGACACGATCCTGATAGACGGCGACCATCTTGAAGAAGCGGTCATCGTCCTTGTAGGCGCTCATGATGCGCCTTGTCTGCGGCCAGGGCAGCTGGCCAGCAGCCAGATCGCGGATGACTTCCTTGCTGTACGAGGTCATGGCTTTGCTCCCGGCATGAAGATCGATCTGGCGTCGACGTTCCAGAACTCACTGAAATCCCTAGTGAAGCGCGACGACAGCTTGATCGCGCTGGCGTACATTTTCTTCACCTCAGGGGCGAAGTCGGCCTTCTCGACACGGCCGCGCTCCTTGGCGATCCAATCCACCACCGGGATCGCCTTGGCCAGACGCTGCTTGCGCATGGCGGCGCGACGCTCGACCGTCGCGTCGATATCGGCAATGGGATAGCCGTCTTCATCGTCCTTCAGCACGATGCCGAACACCTGGTCCGCCGCTTGCCGGGTGAGAAAACCGTTCTCGACATCCCAGGCCGTCTTGATCGGATCGCGCTCCAGCACGTCGCCATAGCCGCCGCCGCCATTGTAGCAATGGCTGAAGATATCGCCGGATTTGTGCGGCGAGGTGATGTAAGGGCCCTCGACCACAGCATGGTCGCCGCCGATGTTCTTCTCGTAGTCGGAGACATGCGGATCGATACCAGGCGCATGCGCCAGCGGTTCGCCCTTGGCGGCCAGTTCGTGGATGTTGGAATTGCGCACAGCGCGGTGCTTCTGGCAGGTCGGCGCCGGATAGCCACCGCACATGCCGCCATTGTCGAACACCCTGGAGGAATGCTCCGAGGTGTGCAGCCGCAGATGTGAGGTCTTGTTGATCAGCCAGGTCGAGACGAAGGAGCAGCCGCCGCGATATTTGCCGGCGCCGCCTGAGTTGGGCGCGATCGAACGGCCGATATAGACCATCGGCATCGACTGTTCCCAGACCTCGATGTTGCCCATGTCGGATTCCGGGTTCCAGCCGACATAGGCGGTGTCGAGACCGTCCTTGATGGCGAGCGCGCCGGAGCCGGCGGCAGCGCATTCGAAATGCGCCATGCCGAACGGCGTGCCGTACTGGCTCTCGCCGCCCATCTCGATCATCGGGCTGTTGACCTGGCCGACGAAAGCTTCCTCCACGTAACCGCGCGCTACGAAGCCGCGTGACAAAAGCCGCTGGAAGACGCCATAGGCCGGCAGCAGCAGCGCCCATGAGGTGGCGGTCGCCACCATCTCGTTGTCGGGGTTGGTCCAGGTGCCGTGCGGCAGTTTCAATTCGGTCGCCATCCAGGCGCCGTCATTGACCAGCCCTTCGAAATTCATGTGCTGGGTCAAGGTGACGAACATGCCGCCATCCATGCCGGCCGGCGTGCAGTTCATCGAATGGTAGCCCCAGGGCTGGGTGCCCTCGAAGTCCATGGTGATCTTGCCGTCGGTGGAGATCTCCATCTCGATCGGGATGTTGTAGAGCCAGTCCGGATCGCCGAGCAGCTGGAAGCCGGGCTTGCCGGCGGTGACGTGGCCGTAAAAGGTGTGGCCGCGATAGATGCCCGGGACTGTGAGCTGGCGGGTGCGGGCGAGCTGGGCGCGACGCCCTTCCTCGATGAACTCTTTCGACACCTTCATCCAGTAGTCGAGGCCGATCTCGGAGATCAGCTGCTTGACGCTTTCACGCATGTCGATGCAGGAAGCGACCTTGGCCTTCTCGTCCAGCACCCAGTAGATTGGCATGCGCAGATTGCGTTCGCAGCGGATCACATAGTCGCGGCGGATCTCGTCATTCTCGCCGATCTTTTCGGCGCAGACGAACAGGCCTTCGGTGAAGCGCTCCTGCGCCAGGCAGACGTCACCGCCAGGGGTGATGCCACCCGCTTCCAGCTCGTGGCAGACAGCACCCGCCCAGCCGACCAGCGTGCCGTCATAGAAGATCGGCACCACGTCCATAACGTCGGGCACCTGCACGGTGCCGATGAAGGCATCATTGTTGGCGAAGATATCGCCTTCGCGGATACGCGGGTTTTCCTCGTAATTGTTCTTGATCATCCATTTGATGAAGCGGCTCATCGTATGGACGTGCACCATGATGCCGTTGGAGAGCGCGATGGCATCGCCCTCGGGCGTATAGATGGCGACCACCATTTCGCCGACCTCGCGCACGCCGGGCGAGGCCGAGATGCGGCGCGCCATTTCACGGGCCGAGACGCAATAGGCACGCAGCTTGGTGTGCAGCGTCTCGAATTTCAGCGGATCCTGGTTGCGCAGCATGAGTTCCGTGATGCCGTCATAGCAGCCGGTCTCTTCCATCAACCGCTCTGAATCGAGCAGTCTTTCGCGAAGGCGCAGGGCCGAGGCAGGTTTGTCCAACATGGCGGTCGCCCTCTCAAGCGTGGGTGTAGTGCAGCAGCGTCCATTCATCGACATGGACGCGGTCCTGCGGATGAACGACAAGCGTGGTGGCGGGATGTTCGATGATGGCCGGGCCGATCACTTCATGGCCGGGCTGCAAGAGATCCATCTCGTAGAGATTGGCCTTGTGCCAGCGCCCGCCAATATAGGCCTCGCGCACGCCCTTGTGAGCGGATGCCGGATTGGAGGCACCGAGCGACCGCTTGAGCAACACCGGCTTGACCTTGTCGGCGGTGGCGATCAGCCCGAGTTCGGTGATGGTGAAGCCTGCTTCGCCATAGCGCGAAACGCGGTGATTGACCTTGGCGTAGACCGCCTCGAACTCATCGAGGACCTTGCGCATGTCGTCGGCTGAGTTGACCTCTGCGAGCGGCGCCATGACCTCGACATCCTCAAGCTGGCCGGTGTAGCGCATCATCAGGAACGGCACGGTCCTGATCTTTTCGCGAGCGTGGCCGTCGGCGATCATTTCGTCGACCGCTGCCTTGGTCAGATCGTTCCAGACCGTGGTGACCTTGGCGCCGAAGCCGGCAAGCGTCGCCTCGTCGGCACGAGACGGGATGTCGTGCTGCGTCGACACCGAATGCCGGCGCATGAAATCGGCGGTGGTGCAGCCAAAGGCGGAGAAGGCAGCGGCAAACTGGAAGGTGATGATATCCTTGAAGCCGATGCCCCTGGAGCAGCCGGCCAGATGCAACGGACCCGAGCCGCCGTAGGACAGCAGCGTGAACTCCGAGGGGTGAATGCCTTGGCCCGAGATGACGCGGCGCAGCGCGTTGTTGGCATCGGACTCCAGCATGTCGATCATGCCTTCGGCGGCTTCCTCCAGCCCGACGCCCAATATGTCGGAGCATTTCTCCTGGAAGGCGCGGCGGGCCTTCTCGACCTGCAGCACGACCTTGCCGCCGAGGAAGTAGTGCGGGTTGAGACGGCCGAGGATGGCGTCGCAATCGGCGATGGTCGGCTCGGTGCCGCCGCGATCGAAACAGATCGGGCCGGGGTCGGAGCCAGCGCTTTCCGGCCCGAGACTGACCTTCTTGGTCAGCGGGTCGACCTTGAGGATCATGCCGGCGCCGGCGCCAATCGTGTCGAGATGCAGCGTCGGCACGTTGAGCTTGAAACGGTCCATCAGCGGCTCGTTCTCGATCCGCGTCTGGCCGCGCGTGATGACGCCCATATCGAAGGACGTGCCGCCCATGTCCGAGCAGATCAGCGAATCATTGCCGATCAGCTTGCCGACATAGGCAGCACCGAGGATGCCGCCGATCGGGCCGGAGATCATGGTTTCATGCAGGCGCGGGTGGTTGATCGAGGTCAGGCCGCCGAATGAGAGCAAGGTCTGGACGCCATATTTGAAGCCGTATTTCTTCGAGACGTCCTCGATACCCCTAAGCTGCTTGCGGCCGCGCGAGGTGGCGTAGGCTTCGATCAGCACCGAGTTCAGCCGCGACTGCTCGCGGATGACCGGGCGGATCTCGTGGCTTGTGTAGACGGTGATCTCGGCACCCGCCTTTTCGATCTCATCGCGGCAGATCTCGGCGATGCGTTTCTCGTGCACAGGATTGACGTGCGAGAAGATGGTCATGATGCAGATCGCCTCGACCTTGTCGGCGATCAGTTTCTTCGCGGCGGCTGAGACCTCATGTTCGTAGAGCGGCAGCACGATGTCGCCGAACTGGTCGATGCGCTCGGTGACGCCATGGGTGCGACGCCGCGGCACCAGCGGATCGGGATGGTGGTGGGTGACCGCATGCAGCCGGTCAGCGTAGGAATAGTCGGCCCAGGCCTGCAGGCCGCGGCCCATCAGGATCATGTCTTCCAGGCCCTTGGTGGTGATTAGCCCGAGCCGGCGGCCAGTGCGCGACAACAGCGTGTTGAGCATGCCGGTGCCGGAATAGAGCACGACATTGACGCCGGAAAACAGCGATTCCAGCGATATGCCCCAGGCGTCTGCCGCGTCCTCGGCCGAGGCCAGAAAACCCTCGGCTTCGTTCTTCGGAGTGGTTGCCGACTTGCCGATCTTGAAGTGGCCCTCCTGATCGACAAGGATCGTATCGGTCATGGTGCCGCCGGCGTCGATACCGATGACGATCGGATTGCCAATGATTGGCGGGTTGCCAACAATGGGGCCGGTGAGGTTGGGTTGGGTCACGGTCGCCTCGGGATCTGGTCTAAGTTGACGCTAGGCTAGATTCGACGGGCGGCATCGCGCCATATGCCTAAAGACACAATGACGGCTGGGCTGATATCGCTGAGAAAAGGGCATGCGCATGGGCACTATCTGGGCGCCGCTCGCCAAAGCGATCGCCGCCACCGGCACGGACAGGCATGTCGACTGCCTGATCGACCTGATCGGCGCGGACATCGAGCACGACCTCGTCACCGTGACGCGCTATTCGGCGACGCAGACGCCGGAATTCGTCAAGCACCGGCGCTTCTCGGACGAGATGGTCCAGCGCTACCTCGCCAGCTATTATGTCTTCGATCCGTTCTATGCCTCGTGGCGGCGCGAGCGAAGGCTGGGCATCATGCCGCTGAAGCGGCTTGCCGACGACGAGGCAAAGCGCGGCCAATACATAGCCGGCTTCCTGGCACAGTCGGAAATCTGCGACGAGGTCGGCATCATGCTGGCGGATGGCGGCGACTGGTGCCTCGGTATCTTCCTCGACCGCTCGACGATGTCGTTCAAGGACAGCGAGATCGCCTTGCTGGATGAGCGGCTGCCGGTGTTCGAGGCGTTGCACGCACTCGACATCAAGGCGCGCGGGGCCGAGTTCTCGCGCACGTCGGCGCCGACAGGCCCCGGCGCCTCGCCGCAGCAGGAGCCAACCATCCCGGCGAGCCTGTGGCCAGAGCTGTCGCTGCGCGAGCGGGAACTTGTCCAGCTGATCCTGGCGGGTCACCCGACGGCGAACATCGCCGAGCGTCTCGGCATCACCGTCGGCACCGTCAAGAACCATCGCCGGCGCATCTACGAAAAGCTCGACATCACCACCGAGCGGGAACTGTTTTTGCAGTTCTTCCAGTATCGGGAATCTGCGAACTGACATGCTGCCTCGGAGGTTGGAAGGCGACGTCTTTTAGCTCGCTTATCTCGCTCTAGGAACGGGTGCGCCGAGCTCGATGAGCCCCTCTCTCCTGAGATCGGTCCAGAGAGCCGGGGGAATAGTCTCGCGCAGATAGCCCAGGTTCTGCTTCAGCTCCTCGGCGGACCGAGCGCCGGGGATGACGCTCGACACCATGGGATGGCCGAGCGGGAACTGCAGGGCGGCCGCCGGCAACGACACATGATGGCGGGCGCACAGCGCCTCGATGCTGCGAACACGCTCGAGCACGGGTTCCGGCGCCAGCCTGGTGTTGAAGGTCGCGCCCTTGACCGCTCCCGTTGCCAGGATGCCTGAATTGTAGGGACCGCCGATGATGATCTTGGTGCCGCGCTGCTCGCACAGCGGCAGCAAACTCGCCAGCGGTTCCTGCTCGAGCAGCGTGTAGCGGCCGGCTAGCAGGAAATAATCGAACGCACCGGCTACGACGAAATCAGATAGCATCTGCCACTGGTTGATGCCGACACCGACCGCCTTGATGACGCCTTGCGAACGCAGTTCGTCGAGCGCCGGATAGGCGCCGTCCATGGCTTCCCGGAAGCGGCTTCTGGCGTAGGGGTCTTCGCCGGGGCCGAAATGAATGGCCTCGTCCGGGTCGTGGATCGAAACCATGTCGACATAGTCGGTGTCGAGGCGCTTGAGCGTGCCTTCGAGCGAACGCATCACCGCATCGCGCGAATAGTCGAACTCGGCGCGGAACGAACCGGGCTGATCCCACAGCGCCGGTTGAAGGTCCTCAGGCGGGATCGGCACGAGGTCGTAGCCGATCTTCGACGAGATGACGATGTCCGCGCGGGGCAAGGATCTGATTGCCAGCCCGAGCCTGGTCTCGCTGACACCGAAGCCGTAGACCGGCGCGGTGTCGAAATAGCGGATGCCGTTTTCAAAGGCGGCATGAACCGTCTTGACCGCCGCTTCCGTGTCGACGGCGCGGTACATATTGCCCAGCCCGGTGCCGCCGAGCCCGATCGTGCTCACTTTCAGGCCGTTTTTCGCGACAGCCCTGAATTCGATTTCTGCCATTTTCGCTTCCTGTGATCCGTATCGTCCACCTGCCGGTCAAGCGGCAACCTTTCCGCACCGTGTTCGAACCCAAAAAGGCCCGTCGCAAATCGGCGTCGAAAAAGCATTGACACAAAAGTTGTCATATAACAATGTAACCAGACGACAAAAGCGGCAACCCGCAAAACGAAGAGGGAGGAACCAAGTGGACGACGAAACGAAAAATCAGATGGTGAACGCCGCCATCAGCCGGCGCAGCGCTTTCGCACTGGCCGGGAAACTCGGTCTCGGTGCCGCCGGCCTTGCCAGCGGACTGGGTGGCCTTGGGGGCGGCATCAGTGCCGCCAGGGCGGCGGATTCATCGGCCGGCCTGCCGAAGAAGCCCTACAAGTTCCACTTCGTCTGCCATGTGACGCTGGACCAGTTCTTCACGCCGACGGTCTACGGCATCCAGGACGCCTGCGCCGCCTTCGGCTGCAGCTATCAGTGGACGGGTTCGCAGAAGAACGTCGTCTCTGAAATGGTCAGCGCCATGCAGACCGCGATCGCGCAGAAATCCGACGGCATCGCCGTCTGCCTGGTCGATCCGACGGCTTTCGATGCCGCTACCGACATGGCTGCCCAGGCCGGCATTCCGGTCGTCGCCTTCAACGCCGACGTTCCCGTCGGCAGCCCCAACAAGCGGCTGTCCTATGTCGGCCAGCCGCTCTACCAGTCCGGCTATAACTCGGCGCTGAAGTGGCTGAAGCTCATCCCCAAGGGCGGCCACGTCATGCTGTCAATCGGCGTGCCCGGCTCGCTCAACACCCAGCCGCGCCTCGACGGTTACATCCAGGCGATCAAGGACAGCGGCAGCGGCGTCACCTACGATGTCGTCAACACCGGGCCGGATCCGGCAACGGAAATCTCGCGCGTCGAGAGCTATTATCTCAGCCACAAGACCGTCAATGGCCTGTTCGGCACCGGCGGTTCCGACACCTATGCCTGTGGTTTTGTGTCCAACAAATACGGCCTGGTGAAAGCCGGTGGCGCCGTGGCCGGCTTCGACCTGTTCCCGCAGACGCTGGACTTCATCAAGGCCGGCGACGTCAACTTTACCACCGACCAGCAGGCCTATCTGCAGGGCTTCCTGCCGGTCCAGCAGATGTATCTCTACAAGCTCTCCGGCGGTCTCGTCGGCCCGGCCAACAGCGATACCAGCCAGGCCTATGTGACCAAGGACAATGTCGACGCCTATGTCGGCAAGTCCCGCTTCGAGGGTCGTAGCGACGTCGAGCCGACCTGACGCCTCCAACAGACGATCCCCTGCCCTTGCTGCGTCGTCCTGGCGATCACGCAGCAGGGGTCCGGCCTCCGCCGGGCCCCGCAGTAGGGCCGCCCGGTTGGGCACCCCAATGGCCC
>NZ_JAMYSE010000035.1:0-61722 GCF_040321795.1 Mesorhizobium sp. M0244
ATTCACAACGCCTTCCTCATCCGCAACAGTGGCACGCCCGCTCCGCCTCTGTTGTCGACGACTTCTTCAACCGCCTCAAAGCCGCAGGCCCGATAGAGCGGTTCGCCGGCCCTCGTTGCCATAAGCTCGACACTTGTGAAGCCCTCGCCGCGGGCCGCGTCCTCGCACAGCGTGAGGATTAGACGCCCCACGCCTCGGCGGATGAAGCTGGGATGCGTATACATGGCACGCACGCGCGCAGCGTCTTTCGTCGGGTCAAGCAGCGCTGCATCGCGCCCGGGTGAACGGTCGCCGCCGTAGAGGGTTGCGCGCCGACTCCATCCGCCGCAACCGGCCAGGACGCCATTTTGCTCCACAATGAAATATGTTCCATCATCAACGAGTTGCGTATCGAGCCCCATGATTGCTCGGCTCGAAGCGATCTGCTCTTCTGTGAGGAACGGCTTCTGAAGCTCGCCGATGGCTGCATTCATCAGCACAGCCAGCGCCGGCATATCGGCACGTGTCGCCAACCGATGGTCTAGGCTGATCCTCGGCATTCTTCGGCAGGTCCAGTGCAACCGCTTTGAAGTTAACACAAGATCGTCACGATAATGGGAAAAAACCTAAGGCATGGCCTGGGAAGCTTCGCCCTTCGCCGCCGCCTGATGCTAGTTATGAGTCCGGATCCTGGCCTAAGACGGCCCGCCGGGATTCACCCCGAGCTGGCTGTCTTATTGCTTGGGATACGTTTCAGCAAGAGTTCCTTCCGCCAAGAGATCGTTGACTTTGTAGGCGACTTCCGTGCGGTTGGTCGCCTTCAGCTTCTTCATGATATTTCGGATGTGGACCTTCACGGTGCTTTCGCGCAGGTTCAGTTCGTAGGCGATGATCTTGTTCGCCTTTCCGCGCCGGAGCGCTTGGGCGACCTCGGCCTGCCTGAGCGTGAACATGCCTTTCAAAGGCTGCTTGTCGGGGCTGTCCGAACCTATCAGGTGGCGCATGCCAAGGACACTGCTCGCAGGGACGAAGATGCCTCCCGCTGCCGCAAGGTTGATAGCCTCGACACAGACATCGATTTCGACCGAGGTCGGAATGTAGCCGCGTGCGCCGCATTCGAGAGCGGTCAGTATGTGTGCAAGATCTTCGGTGTCGGCCAGGATAACCACAGGGACTGATTTGAATTCGGACGAAATATGCCTAATCTCGTCTGCGATGCCATGATCGGTGACCTTCCGGCCGCCAAGGTTGAAGAGTATGGCTGCAAGGGGGGGGGCCGAGCCCTTCTTCACGCGCCATTCATCGATCGAACCCATGGCGGCGATCTCCATGCCGAATTCGTGGTCCGCGAGGGCCGATGCGAGACACTCGCGGTCTAGGGCCCTTCCGTCCAGGATGAGGAGGCATCCCCTGCCTCCTTGGCTATGGACACTTTCCGTTCCGCTGGACAGGACTCCTGACCGATTGGCCGAAGTGTAGTTATGCCGTCCTGCCGTGGAACCCATGTCAATCCCCAGTCGTTTCGCACACAAGCCGCGTTGCGGCTACCAAAACTCCCCTCATTCTCTCGCAATCTGAAAGTTTGAATACGCAGCCCTGTGTTTGAATGCGCTTGTGTATGAATACCCAGCCTTGTGAAAGCGTGAGGCTCACCCAGCTCGGGAGTGTTCAGCAGTTCTTCGCCCCTAGCCGAGAACAGCTTGTGCAGCCTATCGTCTATTTATAAGCGTTCTCTAACATAAGTTAATTTTTAGAAAATTTCGCGTCGAAGGTGGCCTGAGAGGGCACGTGTTGAGACCGCGTCACCCGCCTTGAAGCTCCCGCGAGTTCGATCGTGACGCGCGGGTCCGGCGAGATTCAATCTCTTTTGGCCATGTGCCAACCGTTGAAACGAGTCCCGAGCGCTTAAGGAATGCCAAGGAGTGGGATACCTCTACGAGGTTGACCAACCGGGTTGGCGATGCTGCCATTCTCAGGAATGGACCGCTTAGCCAACCCCAACCCCAGCAGCCATTCGAAAGAGGATCGGTAGTTCCTCGCGATTGTAGACGAGAATTCCTGAAGGTGGATATTGGCATGACCAGGGCGCAGGTCGTGGCATCCGTGGCCCAGCGCTTTAGGTCCGAGAACACCGGCTGTATCTGCCGTAGTGTATGGAACAGCTTGCACGTGTTTCGGCAGCACGTTCTCCTCATGTGATAGGCCATGGTTGCCGTCGGTCATAATAATCGGGCCTTTGCGGCTGCCCTCGTCAAAGTGGACCGCGGCCCCGCCAGGTAAGCCGCGCACTACCAGCCCGGAAAACATCGTCTGGAACTTGCTCCAGCGACGGCGCACTGTCGTCTTCCAGCAGAAATTTTGCTGATGGCCTATGCGCTGGCGCCCAGCACCGCGCCGCAGGGGGCGTCGCGAACGACCCGCTAGAGACGGTTGAACCCGAGCTAGAGGGAATAACCTTTACCGGAGGTACTCGCTATCGAATCCGGCTGTTTTGACCAGCTTCTTGCGGTTGATCACCTCTACATGGCCTGCCTTGAAAGCGACGAGATCGGCCTTGCGGAGTTCCCTCAACGTCCGATTGAGGTGAACGGTGGTCATTCCGAGAATGTCGGCCAATTCATGCTGGGTAAGGGGACACTCATATCTTCCATGGGCCGACAGGCCAACGATCGAGAGCCTCTCCTCCAGCTCGAGCAGGAAATGGGCGGTGCGGCTCATCGCGTTCCGCCGCCCGGCATTCATGAGATGTTCGGCAAGGATGGCGTTCAGGCGGGCCAGGGAGCAGGCGATAGTCTTGCCGAGGCGGCCTTCCGACAAGATGGCCTCTACCAGTTTCTTGCTGGAAATTTCGTAAACAGCTAGTTCGGTTATGGACGCCAGGGACGCTAAACGGGGTCCGTCCACGGAACGGAAACCGACAATGTCCCCCCGCAGAGGAGTGTCGATGATCTGCCGTTCTCCGTCCAGCAGTCCGCGGTAAAGGAGGGCCCAACCCGATTTTACGATGAATATCCCACCGTTGTTGTCATCCTGGCGGCATATCACCGAATGGGGTTTGTAAATTCTTGCGGTAACACCGAGAAAATCGTTGTTACCCCAAGCGTCCTTCGAGAATGCCCCCCCTACGGGATGCGAGTGTATGAACTGCAACAGTGTTTGCATGTTGCTTCAATTTCCGCACAACCTACAACTGCTCCCGCACGAGTTTGACAGAAGGACCACCGACGGTAGAGGCAGGATTGCCTACTGTCCTCGTCTGTTTGAATGAGGTAGACTGCGTTGACATAAGGGGTTGCAAGCATCAGGCGGTTAAGTCTTCCGGCTTCGGCGAGACGATCCACGCCAAGGCCTGCAGAAGTGTAGTAAGATTATTGCTCGGCAGCAGCTAGCCTGCGACCGGCTTCCTAGCGCTCGCCGGACCAAGTCAAGTGTCGGATCATCGGGATAAGTCGGCACAGTGAACCCCATGTCGCGTCGATCGTCGATCCCAATACCAGCCCGATTTTCGTCTTGAGGCCCAGCCCTCCGGCACATCTTGCTAAGTAGGCGAGCGGATTTCGCGGCGCTGAAGCGCAGACCGCTGACCAGCGGTCGGACCATCGGCGCGACCGGAATGGTTGCTGCGCTGCTCCGGTGCGGCTCGTATGGTTGGGCGTAGTTAAAGAGACCAAAGCGACCACGGTCCGAATAGCCGAGTTCAGAAGCCGTTTGACAATCATTGCGGACACTCAGCCTCTGATGTACTTTGCACTTGATAAATGAGGAATATGCCCGCTGTCGCGACGGCTTTTCTCTCTTTCTGTCTCGGCAGATTGCATGCCCTCTAACGGACCTTGCTACCACATGCTGTGTTCTCGTGGTTGCCAGGTAACAGCGGTTAGGGATTTGCCATGCTCCGACGTTGCGGATTCATCGCAGCCTTCATCCTCACGAGCTTCACGACCTTTGACGCTTGCGCCGACCGAAGGGTCGCTTTTGTCATCGGCAATTCGGACTACCGACAATTCCCCGCTCTCAAGAACCCGGCCAGGGATGCCGAGGACGTATCCAAAACGTTTCGACTGGCCGGTTTTGAGGTCTTCGTCGCAAGCGATCTGACCAAGCTGCAGTTCGAAGAGCAGTTCCGCAACTATCTGGCCGCGGTCGACGGCGCCAACCTAGCCGTGGTCTACTATTCCGGTCACGGCTTCCAGATCGGCGGCGAAAACTTCCTGATTCCGGTCGATGCCTCCTTGAAGCAGGCGGCAGACATCGAAGTCCAGGCCATCAAGCTCAACGATGTGCTGGAACAGTTGCGTTCGAAATCGAAGATCCAGGTGATCATCCTCGATGCCTGCCGCAACAATCCGTTCCCGCGCAAGAATTACTGGCTAAGAGACCAGCTCATCACCGCCGGCAATGCCGGGCTCGCGCAGGTCAGAAGCTCGCTCAACACCCTCATTGCCTTTGCCACCGAGCCCGGGGCGGCGGCTTATGACGGCGTCGGCGAACTCAGCCCGTTCTCAGCGGCGTTTTCCCGTCGCGCGCTGGCCCCGAACCAGGAGATCCGCACCGTAATGGCGGCGGTGCGCCGCGATGTGGTGGAAGCCACAAACGGCCTCCAGGTTCCCTGGGAGAACTCGTCGCTGATCGACGAAGTCGTGCTGATGCGCCGCAGCAATCGCCCCTCGCTGCCGCCGGTGCTGGAGAAGGTCGTGCTCTCGGGAGTCGGACCCGTCGACTTGGGGCTGCCCGAACCGATCGACGTCGACGGCGGTACGATCACCTTGAGCATCGAAAGACCGCCTGCCCTGGGGCGCCTGATGCTGGACGGCAAGCCTGTCGAGGTGGGCGTGCCGATCCAAGGCAAGGACCTGCCCCATTTGCAGATGGATGTTCCCAAGGGTGTCGCTACGCAGGAAGAGGTGGACATGCTGGCCTATGCCACGCATGACAACTGGGGCGGCCAAACCCAGGGCATCGTGGTATTTCGGGTCAAGAGCGGCGAAGGCGCGCAAGGCGAAGAGATCATGGCCTCGCTCGAAGCCGAGCAGAAGCAGAACGTGCTGGAGCGCGGCATTCATATCACCGGTGCGGCCGAGGCGCTCGAAAACCGAAATTTCAACGTTCCCGTGGGCGTCGGTCCGGTTGCGCTGAACCTGGACTTTCCGACCGATGATCCCGCGGTCAGCCTGAAAGTTTCGGGTTATCCGGCAACGGGAACGCTCTCGCTGCCCGATCGAACCCTGGCGCCCGACTCGAGCCTGAGGTCCGGTGAGGTCGACCGGCTGCGCTACGAACCCCAGATCGGCGCTGAAGCCACGGTCGAGGTCGGCTTCGAAATCCGGGCGGACAGCAGATCATCCAAGCCCGCCACAATGAAATTATCGCCAACAGTGGATCCGTGCGATACGGCTGCCGGCGAGCCCCTCGACCTGCAGGGCGTCGTCCCCGGCCTGCTCCCAAATGAAATTGGCGCCAGCGCGGTAGAGCTTTGCGAGGCCGCCGTGAAGGCTTATCCCGCCGTTCCGCGCTTCCGCTATGAACTGGGGCGCGCGCTCCTTGCGGCAGGAAAGGTCGACGAGGGCAGGACAGCCATCGAGGAAGCCGCCAAGAAGGGACACGTCCGTGCCGTGTTCGAGCTCGGCTACATGTATGCGACGGGAACCGGAATGGCCGTCGACCGCACACAGGCCAATGCGCTTTACGCGGCGGCGTCCGACAAGGGGGATCCCTATGGCATGACGTCGTGGGGTCGCGCCTTGTTCAATGGCTATGGCGTCAAGCCCGACACCAGCAAGGGTTTGGACCTGCTGCTCAAGGCGGCGGCGATGGGGCACACCTATGCCATGAACGATTTGGCCGCGATCTTCACCGAGGGCCGCAACGGCGTGACCGCCGATCCGGCCCGCGCCGTTGCCTTCCTGGAGGCCGGCGTCCAGCGGCAGGACATGTATTCGATGAACCTCCTCGGCCGCAATTACTTGTCTGGGCAGGGCGTGGAGAAGGATCCGAAGGAGGCGCTGTTGCTTTTTCAGCAGGCAATCGACCTCGGCCAGCCCTACGCCCCGGGCAGCCTCGCACGCATGTATCGGGACGGCGTCGGTGTGGAACGGAACCTCGCCGAAGCGCAAAGATTGTTCGACATTGGGATCGCGCGGGGCGATCAGTTCGCAGCTTACGATCGCGCGGGCCTCGAAATGCAAAAGGGCGACAAGGCCGATCAAGGTCTTGCCGTGCGTTTCCTTGCATTTGCGGCTGCGCTCGACGTGCGCAAGGAACTGCCGGACGCCAAAGGAACGCTGGCAAAGTTCGGACCGAAGCCAAAAACAGCGGCGTTGAAGCAGCTGCGCCAGGAACTGAAATCTAAGCTTCCCGGCTCCGGTTCACTCGATACGCAACTGGTGAACGCGGCCAGACGATTGTGGGAAGAAGCCAATCCGCGTCGGGACTTGTTTTGATCAACGAGGAGGCACTGGTGGAAAGGACATTGAAGCGAGCAATCATCGGAATAACGCTATCCGGCGTCCTGGCGGGCCTCATGGGCTGCAATTCCCTTACGCCCAAAGTTGAACCGTCGCCGCTGGTCGCCACGCCTCCGCCAAAGGTCCTTCGCAGGGTTCCTCCGCCAAAGGTCGTCAAGCTCGCTCCCAAACCGAGGGCCGCCAAGAAAGTGATTATACCGGTTGAGGAGGAGCCTGTTCCTGCGCCTGTCGTCATTCCTCCTTCGGGCGGGAGCGGCGGGAGCGGAAGCGGCGGAGGCGGGGGAGGCGGCTGGGGAGGTTGATCAGGTCAGGTTATGAGGGCCGAAGAAGGATCGCATGAGCCTAGCGTTCCGTGGCCTTTGATCGATTCAGGAGGACCAGTAAGGCACCGCCAGACGAAAGGGGCGGCAAACAGACATGTTCAACTTACCGCCGCCGCGCCACACCTCGACTCTACCAGCTGTTCCGGTTCCTGAACCAGGAAGTTGCGCCATTACCTGACGCCTAAGGAAGCGAGACAAAGTCCGGATCGGCACACATCATTGTCATTCGCAATGTCGTCCCGCTGGATGCTTGCCCAGCTGACCTCGACTCGCACGTTGCCAAAGCGCTTCTTTCACCTCACATGTCTCTTTCCGCGCTGTCGCCGTCGTCATGCCCACCTGAAGCGACATGGAGCCGTCCACCACGAACTGCTGCCATTGCGCGCAGATGTCCCGCTCGAGCGCATCGCGTTTCGCCGGGTCGGCTTGAGCGACCAACACGCGCTTTATGATTGCTTCAAGCTCTGATCGGGCGCGTTGCCCGACCGGCTCGTTGTGCGGGAAGGACTGATTATGACCCAGCAGGAGCAGTCGCAGCCGGAGGGCAGCGCCGCGGGACTCTACGCCCGCTAGTGTTATGACGGCAGGAACGAAGAAGCAGGAGTAGTCATGGACCGAGGCTATGCCTTCAGTCACGCCCAGCATGGCGCGGACAAAGGCGAACTGCGGCGAAAGGTTTGACAGCGGAGATCAGCGCAAGATGTCCGATAGGCTCTCGGGCTTCTTCTCGCCAAGCGTCAGATCAAGGCCCGACAGCAGGTCGACGAGATGGCTTCGCATCAGGTCGGACGCGTCTTTTGCGTCGTGTTTTTCGATAGCATCGACAAGGGCGTGATGGGCCTGGCTTTCGCAGGTGGTGTCGCGGCGGCGCCAGTAAAGCGCGATGATCAGCGACGACCGCGACAGCAGGTCTTTGACGAAGCCGGTCAGGATCGAATGGCCGGCGATTTCGGCGATGCCGACATGGAATTTTGCCGACAGCATGATGGCGTCGCTGTCGCGGCCGGCATGCAGGGCCTCGTGCTCTTTTTCGAGATGAAGCCGCAGTTGCGCGATCTCGGCCGGCTTTGCCACGTCGGCGGCAAGCGCCGCGACCTTGGGCTCGATCAGCGCCCGCGCTTCGAACACCTCGCGCGCTTCCTGCTTGGTCGGCTGGGCGACGAACGCACCGCGGTTCGGCTCGAGCCGGGCCAAGCGGTCATGCGACAGCGCCTGCAGCGCCGCGCGTATCACCGCGCGGCTCACCGAATAGATCGAGGCGAGTTCGTCCTCGGGCAGTTTTGTACCCGGTGCGAGGCGGTGGCTGACGATGGCATCGCGCAGGCCGGCATAGACCGGAAACCAGCGCATCGCCGGTTTGTCGTCATCCCGTGTCTTTGGTCCAAGCAGGTCCATCGTCTCACTGTCCTGGCGGCCGGATCGCATAGCGGCGCGAACACCGCGTTTCAGGCCGGACATCGAACATCCTGTGCGGGAATGTCAACAAATTTGCACGCATCAGGGTACACGGCCGGAGGGCGAAAAGGACGCAAAGATTCCGGCGAAGGATTTTTCGAGTGGAACCTGATAGCCGCCGCGCTTCGAGGTCGACAGGCCAAGGCCGACGAGGCTCTCGCACAGTTTTACCGCGCAGGCGACGCCGTCGAGCACGGGAACGCCATGTTCGCGGCTGAGCGCAGCGGCGAGATCGGCCATGCCGGCGCATCCCAGCACAATCGCTTCGGCCCGGTCGTCGCGGATGGCGCACTCGATCTCCTCAGAAATTCGATGGCGGGCGTTGGAGCCGAGCACTTCGAGCTCCAGAACGGGAACGTCGCTTGCTCGCACCCTGGCGCAGCGGCTGGCGAGGCCGTAGCGCACCAGATTGTGCTCGATCGCCGGCACCGAACGCGACAGCGTCGTCACGACGCTGAACCTGCCCGCAATCAGGCTCGCCATGTGAAACGCCGCTTCGCCGATGCCGACCATCGGCATCTCCCCGACGCAGCGCGCGGCGTCTAGGCCGGTATCGTCGAAGCAGGCGATGACGCAGGCGCTCGCCGCCGAATGTTTTTGGATCTCGCCAATCATTCCCGGGATGGCGAAGACCTCGTCGAAATAGCCTTCGATGCTCGGCGGCCCATCCTTCGGATTGGCCGCGATGATCCTGGTGCCGGCCGAAGCCGCGCCGCGTGCCGCCTCGCCGATCTTCTCGGTCATGGACGCGGTGGTGTTGGGATTGACGACGAGTATATCCATTTGCGCCTTCATATTTCGCCGCCGAGATAGAGTTTCTTGACCCGATCATCGGCAAGCAGCTCAGCCGAATCTCCGGCCAGCGCGATCGTTCCGGTCGTCAGTGCGTAGGCGCGCTGCGAGATGCGCAGCGCCATGCGCGAATTCTGCTCGACCAGCAGCACGCTGACCTTTTCGTCGCGGTTGATCGCGACGATCGAGCGGGCGATGTCCTGCACGAGCTTCGGCGCGACGCCGAGCGAGGGTTCGTCGAGCAAGAGCAGCTTCGGCTTGGCCATCAGCGCCCGCCCGATCACCAGCATCTGCTGTTCGCCGCCGCTCATCGTGCCCGCCGTCTGCGAATAGCGTTCCTTCAGGCGCGGAAAACGCCCGAGCACCATGTCCAGCGTCCTGGCGATGTCGGCCTTGTCGGTGCGGGTGAATGCGCCCATCATCAGATTGTCGCGCACGGTCATGTAGGAAAAGACGCGCCGGCCCTCCGGCACCATAGCGATGCCCATCCTGACCAGCTCGTCCGGCCGCGTTTTGTCGATGCGGCGGCCCTGGAAATGGATCTCGCCGCGGCGGACTTTTTTCAGGCCGGTGATGGCGCGCAGGATTGACGATTTGCCCGCACCGTTCGCGCCGATCAGCGCTACCGTCTCGCCCTCGTTGACGCTCAGCGACACGCCCTTCAGCGCATAGACGTGGTCGTAGTAGAGTTCGACATTGGAGACGCTCAGCAGTTCGCTCATGGCTAAAATCCGATCGTCTCGTCTTCGGCGCCGAGATAGGCTTCGATGACCTTTTCGTTCTCTTGAATTTCTTTCGGCGCTCCCTCGGCGATTTTGACGCCGAAGTTCAGGACGACGATACGGTCGGAAATGTTCATCACGGCGGGCATGTCGTGCTCGACGAGCAGCACGGTCACGCCGCGTTTGCGGACGCCGCGCACCATTTTCACCGCACGCAAGGTTTCGTCGTGGTTCATGCCGGCAAAGGGTTCGTCGAGCAGGAGCACGGTCGGGTTGGTGGCGAGGCCGATGGCAATCCCCAGCGCGCGCAGATGCCCGTGCGGCAGCGTGCTCGCGATCTCATGCCGTTGCGCGCCGAGATCGAGGAAGTCGATGATCTCGTCGGCGGATCGCCCGAATTCGGCCTCGTCGCGCCGCGCTGTAGTCGTGCCGAGATAGAAGCCGGCAAGGGTGGCATTGGAACGCAGGTGATGTGCGATGATGACGTTGTCGCGCACGGTCATGCCCTTGAAGATCGTCGTCTCCTGGAATGTGCGGACGACGCCCTTCCGGGCGACGATATGCGGCGCCAGGCCTGAAATCCGCTGTCCGCGAAACAGCACCTCGCCCGAGGTCGGACTGAGGAAAGAGGAAATCAGCTTGAACAGCGTCGATTTGCCGGCGCCGTTGGGACCGATCACGGAGAGGATTTCGCGTTCGCGGACGGCGAAGGAAACATTGTTGACCGCGACCAGCCCGCCGAAGCGTTTGGTCACTGCCTTGATCTGGAGAAGCTCGGTCATGGTCCTAGCCCTGCTTCTTGCCGAACAGCCGCAGGCTGAGCAGGCCGTTGGGAAGGAACAGCATCAGCGCGATCAGCACCGACGAGAAGATCAGCAACTGGAACTCGCCGGTCTCGAACAGGAAATCCCAGCCGAAATAGAGCACGAAGGTGCCGATCATCGGCCCGAAGACGTAGCTGAGCCCGCCGAGGAAGCAGTTCAGCATGAAATTCACCGAGTCGGTGACGGTGAAGCTGGACGGATAGATCGACTGCGAGATGGCGACGAACATCGCGCCGCCGAGACCGCCGAGGAACGAGGAGATGGCGTAGGCGATGACGCGCAGATAGGCGATGTTGACGCCGATCGAGGAGGCCAGTTCCTCGTTCTGCTGCAGCGACTGGCAGAGCTTGCCGATGCGCGAATGGACAAGGCGGTAAAGCCCGGCAAAGCACAGCACCATCAGCACCACCGAGACGAGATAGAACGCCGGGCGTGGATTGGCGAGCGTCGCGAAATCGGGAAGGATGGTCAGGCCGAAGATCGAAATGCCGCCGGGGAGCGGAATGCTCACCATGCCCTTGGCGCCGTTGGTGATCGGCAGCGCCAGCGCCAGCAGCCGCGCTACTTCGGTCAAAACCAGCGTGACCATGGCGAAATAAACGCCGCGGAGCCTCAGGATGGGCAGTCCGATCAGCACGCTTGCAGCGGCGCAAAACAGCCCGGCCAGCGGCAGTGTCAGCCAGAACGAGACACCGTACTGGACAACAAGGATGGCCGAAACATAGCCGCCCATAAGCGCGAAGGCACCCTGGCCGATATTGATGCGGCCGATGTAGAAGGTCACCCACACGCCGGCGCTGGCGATACTGAGCAACGCGACCGAGGTCAGGGTATAGTAGAGGTCGAGCCGACCGGTCGCCTCGATCAGCCAGGGCACGCCGATGAGTACGACCAGCAGGAAGACAGCGACGGCGAAGATGTTGCGTGTACGCTTCATGTCGATCACCCCCACGGCTTGCCTATGAGCCCGTTCGGGCGGATGCTGAGGAAGACCATCAGCGCGGCGAAGATGACGAGATAGGTGACGTCGCCATAGTGGCGTAGCACCGTCAGGCCGACCGATTCCATCATGCCGAGGATGAAGCCGCCGGCGATTGCTCCGCTGACGACGCCGGCCCCACCGATCATCACCATCAAGAACGCCTTGATCGAGATCGGCCCGCCGATGCCCGAATTGACGCCGGTGATGGCGACCAGCAGCCCGCCGACTATGCCGGCAAGCATGGCGCCAAGCGCAAAGCCGATCATCGAATAGCGGTCGACCTCGACGCCCATAAGCTGCGCCGCGACCCGGTCCTGCGCCAGCGCTCGCATGGCGCGTCCCGGCTTGCTATACTGCATGAAAAGCACGAAGGATGCGATGAACAGTATGGCGAGAGCGCCGACCAGCAGCCGGTCATAAGGCATTATGAGGCTGTCGGAGACGAAGACGCCGTTGACGATCTTCGGCACGCCGCGCTGCTTTTCACCGAACAGGAGGAGGATCACGGCGTCGAGGAAGAATGCGACCGCCGCCGCGAGAAGCATCGTACTTTCCTCGCGCACGCTTCGCTTGATCACCGTTCTGAAAAGGAATTTCTCGACCAGCGCTCCAATGACCAGCAGCGTGATCCCGGACGCGACGAGCGCGACGACGAAAGGCATGCCGAGCTGGCCATAGACGGTGTAGGTGATGAAGCCGCCGAGAACGTACATCTGCCCATGGGCAAAGTTAAGCACGTTCATCAGCGCGAAGATCAGGGTCAGACCGAGCGCGATCAAGGCGTATTGCGCACCTAGATAGAGCCCGTTGGCGATGACTTGTTCCATCAGGATGGTTCCCCGGCCATTCAGAGGCTCAAGACGAATGCACGAGCCTCTGCGGCAATCCGCTTCAGTGCAGTTGCGTCAATCGACCTGAGCGACGAAGAGCGTCTCGAACTTGCCGTCGCGGTATTCGGTGACCACCATCGGGACCGAAAGCTGGCGCTTCTGGCCGAACGACGTCATTCCGACATAGGTCAGCTTGGCATCGCCCTTCAGATAGGGATTGGGCGCCGAGAAAGTGTCGATCGTCTTCTTGAACTCCTCGACATTGTCGATGGCGGCCGGGTTCGCCTTCAGCGTCTCGATGATGTATTCGAGCGCGTAGACCTTGGTGTTGGACTCGTCATTGTATTCGCCGAACATTTTCGTATAGCGGTCGACGAATTCCTTCATCGTGTCGGACGCGATTTCGGGCGTCGATGCGCCGCCGACTGAGATGAAGCCGTTGGCCAACTCGCCCGCGCCCTCTTCCAGCACCTTGGCATCCTGCGCCGTTTCGGTGGAGATCAGACCTTCGTAGCCGAGCTCGCGCGCGGCGCGGATCAGCAGCGGCGCATTGCCGGGCGCGACACCCGAAAGCACCAGCAGGTCCGGTTTTTGCAGAACGATCGGCGTCAGTACCGGTGTGAAATCGCGGGTATCGTTTTGGTAGACATCCGTTGCAGCCACAACCTCGAGCCCGAGCGCCTTTGCCGCGGCAACACCGCCATCCCGCTGGCTCAGCGGATCGGATTCGTTGGCGGCGACAAAGGCAACTTTCTTCACGCCCCTGTTTTCCATGAGATATTTGTAGATCGCCGGAGCCGACTGGTAGTTGGCGATCATGCCGAGCACGGCGTTGGACGCCGGCGGGCTGTAGAGTTCCTTCGGGAACGCGTAGGGAAAATAGATGATGCCCTTGGATTCAGCCACGGGACGCACCGCCGCCGCGCCGTCGTCGACATTCGGACCGACGACATAGTGGATGCCCTCCTGGGCCATCTTCTCCATGCCGGCGATCGCCCGCTTCGGGTCCTTCTGGTCGTCGAAGGTGACGATTTTGATGTCGTAGGTCTCGTCACCAATCTTCACACCGCCGGTTTCGTTGATCCAGGCGGCGCGCGTCTGCATCGAGCGGACGTTGGATGTGCCCCACGCAGCGGCCGCGCCACTCGTCACGCCGACAAAGCCGATTTTGAGTTCCTTGTTGGCGGCGTGCACCGCGATTGTACTGCCGGCCATGATTGCCAGCGCGGAGATGGCGCCGCGCGCCGCGGATGTGATTATTGAACGTCTGTTGATCATTGTTCTTTCCCCTTTGGAGGCCGCGCATTGTTGCGACAGAACTCGACCGATACGCGGACTCTTGTGAGTGAAGGCTCAAATCAATCATCTGTCAACAAAACTTTTTCCGATTGTTAACAATCTTGTGAGCAGTCGTAGATGAAGGACGTGACGATTCGAATCGGCCTCGAATTCGGGTAGCGCTGGCATTTGTTGGGGCGTATTCATTCGGCTGCCATTTCCCCCTACGGCTGGAAGCACAATGAACATCCCGATGCCGGGAACGTCGGCGGGAGGATAGGGGCGGGAGCGGGCTCCAGCTCTGCGGTTGGCTGCCAATCCGCTTCCGCCCTGGACACGTTCCCGGTGTTCGTGGCCGGAGTCTTCCTTGTCCATGCGCTCGGTCGTGAGAGCGGCCTCAGCGAATGGGGAGCTAGTCTCTATTTCTCAGCCGGGCTGGTTTAGCTCTCGCCCTACGCAGCGGGGGTTCCCCTGGTTCGTTTCGCTCGTCTGGAATGTCGCATTCATTGGAATTGTGCTGCTTTTGCTTGCGTCACTCTGGCCCGAGCTATAGTGCCCGCACCGGCCATCACACGGCGAGATCCCCTTCCACCTATTCTCTGAAAGATCGACCGGAAAGGATCGTCAGCGGCCCGCTTGGCGCAACGGCCATAGAAGAAGAGCATCAGGCGCGCTGTGGAGAACATCGATGCGCTGACCGACCGAAAGGGTACATGGCAAGAGACCACATTGTTGGTAGCGAAGGTAAACCGGATGCTGCGCGGATGGGCGAACTACTTCTCGGTAGGAACCACCAGCAAGGCATACCGGGTACTCGACAGTTACACTGCAGTGCGGTTGCGGCGGTGGCTGCGTTCCAAGCACAAGACCAGACGATGCAAGGGCGGGCCAATCCAGACTCGCATCTTTACGAGCACTTCGGGCTCGTACGTCTGACCCGACTTGGACGTGGCGTGTCGTGGGTGAAGGCGTGAGTACTTGTCCGAGAGCCGGATGCGGGAGATCTGCAGGTCCGGTTCGATGAGCGGGTGTGGAAACGGAGCCAAGGTTGAACCAGTAAGCCACCGCCAGACGAAAGGGGCGGCAAACAGATATGTTCAACCTACCGCCACCCCGCCACACCTCCACTCTACCGTTTTTTCGCGTTCACCAAGGGCGAAGAAACGCGGAAGGCTGGCATCTGATTGACGGTCGGAAAAGCGCGGTCGCGCCAGTTGTCGCACCTCATTAGACCGTTTCGAGCCGGCTGAACCGAACCGGGATGAGTTTGCGAGTCTTCTGTTGCCCTGCCGCATCCTTGTCGATGACCGTCAGCAACTGCACATCTTCAGGTCCCACAGGCAGAACCAGGCGTCCCCCCGGCTTGAGCTGCTCAAGCAAGGCCGGCGGCGCCCGCCCAGCCGCGACGGTGACCAGGATCTTGTCGAATGGGGCGTGCTCGGGCCAGCCGCGCGACCCGTCTCCGACACGAATGCCGACATTGGATAAGCCGAGGCCCTGCAGCAGAGCCTCGGCATGGGTTGCGAATTCCTCGATGATTTCGACGCTCCAAACTTGCCCGGCGAGCTCCGCGAGAATTGCGGTTTGATAGCCCAGGCCGGTCCCGATCTCGAGCACCGCCTCGTGCGGTTGCAGCGCGAGGAGATCGGTCATGAGAGCGACGATGAAAGGCTGCGAAACGGTTTTATCGAAGCCGATCGGCAGCGGCATGTCCTGGTAGGCATAAGGTGCAACCGAGGCTGGCACAAAGAGATGCCGCGGCACTCGCCGCATCGCTGCCATCACCCGCTCATCGAGCGCCGCCTTGCCGAGTTCTTCGCTTGCAAGGTCGGTATGGATTGCAATCATCTCGACCATGTGCCTGCGTAGGACCGCGAGGTGCTCTTCGTTCATTGGCTTCATGACGGTGGGGCTTCCTCAACCAGCTTGCTGCCAGAGAGCCTTATATCCTGTTCGTCACGCTAGCGCCCGCCATCATTTCCATTACGGGTGCCCAGGGCAAGCGTGGGTGACAGTCTTGGCAGGCTATCGCCGGCGGCGACTCTTGAGATTCTGGGCGCCATATCGCCATAGCGGTGTGTCCCATATGCGGCTATCTCGCGCATCAGCTTCGCCAGCACCGGCCGGGACCGCGAGGCGCAGGAGCCGTGCTCCTGATGGACCAAGCGGCAGCCGGCCGCCTTTGAGTTCGTCGACTTGGGCGGTCGCCTGGTTCTCGGTCGAGACGCGGCCGCCAATGAGGCGGATCAGGGGGATTTATAGCGCGGCGATCTGGGAGAGACCTCATCCTGATCGCCGCGCCGCAGGGATTTGCGATTGTGCGCGCATTCGGTCGTCTTGGGAAGGTTTTTAGGGCGTTTGTACACACAAGGAATGTGCCAGAAAACGAACGTATGAAGGCGTCTGGTGAGGCCTCAACGACGTCCCGTCAGGCAACCGAGGCTTGTAGTCCGTCGCACAATGCCATGTCTTGTGCACAAGAAACGTGTTTCTGAATATGGCATTGGAGACAAGGATGACCCAAGCGTTGAAAGTTCCAGTTCAGAACGAAGCGTTGGTGCTGTCCTATATGGATCGGGCTGGGAAGATCGCTATCGCCCAGGTTGCGGATGGATTCGGTATGTCCAAAGGTCAGCTTGCCGAAACGGCGGGTCTTGCGCGGGAAACCGTCTATAGGGTTGAGCGTAGCCATGCTGCAAAGACGCAAGGTCGCCTTCGCGAAATGCTTGAGATCATCAGCAGGGTGACCGACTGGGCTGGAGGCAAGGAGCAGGCGATGGCCTGGTACCGGGCGCAGCCGATACCGGCATTCGGCGGGCGGACGGCGGAAGCTCTGGTTAAGGAAGGCAAGGCCAGCGCGGTTCGCGACTACCTGGATCATGTCGCCGTTCGTGGCTTTGCTTGAGATTTGCCGGAATTTGCTACCGCGCCCATGATCCGCGTTGGTCCTTCCAGCCGATCTCAGGCGACGGAGCGGCTATTCGGGGTGCCAGATTCAACCCGAAAGGTGTGCCTACGCTTTATCTGGCGCTCGACGTCATGACGGCCGTGAAGGAGGCCAATCAGGGTTTTGCACATCGCATTGATCCGTGCGTGCTCTGCTCATACGAGATCGATTGCGATGACATTATCAATCTGAGGACGGCGCAAGGCCAGGCCGACGCCGGGATCCGGTTCGAAGATATGGCTTGTGGCTGGATGGATTTTCTCGCCGATGGCAAACGGCCGCCGTCATGGAGCATTTATGACCGCCTCGTTGCTGAAGGCAAGTTCGGCATTCTCGTGCCCAGCTTCGCGCCAGGTGCCGACACATCCGATCAGAACCTCGTGCTGTGGAGCTGGGGCGAGGTGCTTCCGCATCAAGTCAGGGTGATCTATCCCGGACGTCGGGCTGCCTCGGAACCAACTGTGCTGGAGCTGACGCCGCAAGGGTCGGATCGATCTGCGACTCAGACGATTATCCGCGCCGCCCGCCCGAGCGTGCATTCCGCGTCATTGTAGTAGTTCGAGGCCTGCTGCACAGAGCGATGCTGCGACTGCTGCATGGCTTCGGGCAACGGAATGCCGCGGCGTGCGGTTTCGGTGAGATAGCCGGAGCGCAGGCCGTGGGCGGAGAAGGCTTGCGGATCGAACCCGGCCTCGGCGATGCGGCGCTTCAGGATCAGATTGACGGCCTGCGGCGTCAGGGCGCGCGCTTCGAGATTGCCCCAGCGGTCGATGCCGCGAAACACGGCGCCTTCAGTGACGCCGGCGCGCTCGAGCCACGCTCGCAGCACCGTCACCGGCCGGCCGACGAGCAGCACGAAAGCGTCGCCATCGGCCTGTGTCGCCCTTGGTCCGGCCGAGCCGGATTTTTAAGCAGGGAATTTTTTGCCCCTCTGAATCCTTGGGATTCGCGGGCACCGGCTCTTCTTCGATGAGCTGTTCGACGCGGAGGTCAGAAACCTCGCTGCGGCGGCGACCGCCCGAGGCGAAGGCGGTGATGAGCAGCGCGCGATCGCGCATGTCGACGAGGCGGTCGCCGGCGCAGGCTTTCAGGAGGGCGGCCAAAATATCGGCGGTCACCGCCTTTTTGCTCTTGCGGCCGCGCGGGCGGGCGCTGGCGCGCACCGCCAGCTTTATCGCGCTCTGCAGGCCCGGTGGGGAAAAATTTCCGCGCAAACCGCGCCATTTGGTCAGCGTCGACCAGCTCGACAGACGCCGGCGCACGGTGGCGGCCGCGTGCGGTCCGTCGCTGCGCAAAAGCCCTTGCGCCTTCAGCGCGGCCGTCACCTCCTCGGGCATACCGTGGGCCGGGTCGGCCTCGCGCCGGGAAGAATCCCACAGGTGGTGGGCGATGAATTTGATCAAAAGCGCTTCCGGCGCCGGCCAGGGCAGCGGAGAACCAGTGGCGGCAAAAGACCATGCCTCGAGATAGCCAAGGTCGGAGGCCAGCGCGCGGAGAGAGTTTGCGCCAATGTCTTCCTTGGCCAGATGGCGCAGCGTTGCGACGTCGTCGGTCAGGAGATCGGACAGAAAATCGCGGCGGTCGAAGGGCAGCACCGAATCCAATGCGTCGAGCGCCTCGGCGCGTCGAACACCATTGCCAGGTGGCCGAGCGACGAGGTCAGTTGCCATTGGCGAGCGGTCCGAAAATGCGGACTCCCTTGCCGCGCGCGGCAACGGCGAGCTTGCGATCGAGGGTCGCCAGCGGCAACTCGGTTTCGATTACCAGCGCAAGGTAGGCGGCGTCATAGGCACTGAGACCGTGCGCGGCCGCTAGCGCCAGCACCGCGCCGTCCGACCCGCCGCCGGCGTCCTCCAGCGGCAATCGGCGCAGCCGTGCCATGGCGGTGGCCGCTTCGCCTGCGGCGATGCGGCTACGCCGCTCGGCCATCAGCACGACACTGCGCGCCTCGTGCCAGAACAGCGACGGCACCGGCGATCGCCCCGTCAGGCCGGCAACCAGGGTCTCGGCGACCGCGCTGTGCTCCTCCGGCAGCAGCCAGGCCGCGGCTATGGACGCGTCCAGGACGAGACGCATCAGTAACGGTGGCCTTCATGCTTCCAGGCCAGAATTTCCTCGGTGGTGACAGGTTTCGCGCGGGCCCGCGCGGCGCGGACCTCTTCGATCAAGGCGCCCAGATCCTGGTTTTGGGGAAGGCGGGACAGCTTGGCAATGGGATCGTTGCCGCGCGAAATGATCACCTCCTCACCGGCCTCGACCTTAGCGAGCAGTTCCGAAAGGTGGGTTTTGGCCTCGCCAATTTTCACCGTGATGGTCATTGTTTTGTCCTCGTACGAGCTTGCTGTGCTGTAGCGCGCTATGCGACTCGCGTCGCCCTGAGCCCAGCCATGCACGATAAACGCGATTCTGCGCCACGATAGCGCCGATTCCGCAGATTGGTCAAGTCTTGGTCTGATCGCTATCGATAAGAGGTCATTATCGATAGCGAGAATGCTAGAGAAAATCCCCTGCAAGTCAGCTTAAATGCCGGATAGCTTGACTATCGCTGAAGGCGCAGCGGTAGTCGGGCAAGTCAATGGTCCTCGCTTGCCAGTTCTACGACCGCCGCCTCGCTGCAGAGCCGACGATGCTCTTTGTTAGGTTCGTGCCCGACCAAGAGTAGGGCTTTCGGTCGCAGATGCTAAGGAGGCACTAGGTTTCCCTCTTCCTTGGCCGCTTCGAGAAACGCCCTGCGGACCACTTCGGGTTTCACCTCATCGATCATGGCATCCATGCAGAGCTGCACTGCGCGGTGCCACTTGGGGCCACGCTTGGTCCACTGCAACAGTTGCTCGGCGGCTCCCTCGACATTGTTGCACTGATAAGCAATGCCAGGACGGGTGGTCCTTACGGATACCGGCGGAGAGAACCAATGGAGCGACATTCGTACATAAGCGACGGCTTAACTAAGAGTTCCCTCAACCACGCCCGGTTTCGAGCAAGGATCGGGTAAACCGGCTCGGGGCCCTACTCCTCCGGCCAGCCCTGTTGCGGAACCTATTCACTGGCCGCAAGGTTTGGGTGGAAGGTCAGGAGTGTGCCATGAGTTCCAAAGCTGGGGATGGCCAGCTCTCTTTCATTGAGTTCCAGTCGCCCACGCTGGTCGAGAATGCGCCCGAGGGCGGCGAATGGCTTCACGAGATCAAATACGACGGCTACCGCACCGAGCTGATCATTGAGGGCGGTAAAGCGCGGGCCTTCACGCGTCGTGGCTACGACTGGTCGCATCGATACCGACGAATTGTTCAAGCGGCGGCGGGCTTGCCGGTGAAGGCGGCGATCATCGACGGGGAGGCTGTCGTTCTCGGCGATAGCGGCCTGCCGGATTACCAAGCCTTGGAACGGGAGTTGGGCAATCCAGACTCGGCGAGGCTCATCTTCTACGCGTTCGACCTGCTGCACCTCAACGGGCGCGATCTACGACAGCAGCCGGTGGTGAGGCGCAAGGCAGCCCTAGAGAAGCTGCTTAAGAACTCAGCGCCGACACTGACCTATGCCGAGCATCTGGAGGTGAGCGGCACGGACGTGTTTGAACATGCCTGCCGAATGGGCTTGGAGGGGATTGTGTCCAAGCGCACCGATGCCACGTACCGCTCGGGTATCCAGACGAGTTGGCTCAAAGTGAAGTGCATCAAGAGCGACACCTTCCCCATTGTCGCTTTCGTGGAAAAGCTCGGCGCTCACCCGCGCCGGATCGCATCGCTCTACATCGGCCGCCGCGAGGGCGACCGACTGCTCTATGCCGGGAAGGCTCGCAGCGGCTACACCTTGAGCGCTGCGCAACTGGTTCGAGAGCGGCTTGACCCGCTGATCATCAGCAAGTCACCCCTGTCAGAGCCCATCGTGAAGCCGAAGGCGACATGGGTCAGACCAGACGTGCTGGCCGAGGTGCAATTCAGCGGCGTAACAGATCGCGGCGTGCTGCGTGAAGCCGTGTTCAAGGGTCTGCGAGAAGACCTCGTGGCGATCCCGGCCAAGCCTCCTGCGCCGTCAAAGCGACGTGGGCCAGCCCGGGAACATGGCGTTCCCAGCGAGAACATCCTGCAACTGCTGCCCGACGCGGTCTCGCCGTCCAAAGAAGAGCTTGCGCGCTATTGGCAGAGGGTTGCCGATCAGGCACTCGTCCATCTCGGCCACCGACCGCTGAAGCTGGTCCGCCATGCTCTCGGCGCAACCTTCTACCACAAGGGCGCGCTGCCGAAGATCCCGCCAGCAGTGCATCAGTTGCGCCTTCAGAAGCGCGAGGGTGGCGAAGGTGTGCGCGTGTGGGTGGACGACCTTGCCGGCCTGCTAGGGCTGGTCGAGATGGATGCTGTAGAGCTGCATCCCTGGAACGCCACCGTTGACGACATCGAGCATGCCGACCGCATCGTTCTGGACCTCGACCCGGGTGAGGGGGTAGAGTGGGATGAGGTCATCCGGACCGCGCTAGCGCTCCGCGACATCATGGAACCAGAAGGCCTAGAGAGCTGGCCGAAGGTGACGGGCGGCAAGGGAATTCACCTGATGGCCCCACTTGAGACGAAGATCACGCACGACAATGCCCGGCTCCTTGCCCGGTCGTTCGCCAAGCGCCTCGCTGACGCTTATCCAGACCGTTATCTGCTGTCCGCCGCGCCGGCAGCCCGAAAGGGCCGCATCTTCATTGATTACCTCCGCAATGGGCGCGGCAACACGGCGGTCGGCGCCTTCTCCCCACGAGCGCGACCTGGCTTCCCAATCGCTCATCCCGTGACCTGGAGCCAGGTTGAGGCAGCCATCCGTCCAGATGCCTTCACCATCGACCGTCCGTTCAGGGCAGCCGCCAGAAAGGCAGCGTGAGCATCACCCGGCGCTGGAAAAACTGCTTCTCACCGTTCCTCTACCGCGAGCGCAACGCCATCGAGCGCATGTTCAGGCGCCTCAAGGATTTTCGCCGCATCGCCACTCGGTACGATCGGTCGGCGACGAACTTCCTTGCCGCCGTCTGCCTCGCAGCTACCGTCAGCTACTGGCTATGAGTGCGAGCCCGCCGATCATTCACAACGCCTTCCTCATCCGCAACAGTGGCACGCCCGCTCCGCCTCTGTTGTCGACGACTTCTTCAACCGCCACAAAGCCGCAGGCCCGATAGAGCGGTTCGCCGGCCCTCGTTGCCATAAGCTCGACACTTGTGAAGCCCTCGCGGCGGGCGGCGTCCTCGCACAGCATGAGGATTAGGCGCCCCACGCCTCGGCGGATGAAGCTGGGATGCGTATACATGGCGCGCACGCGCGCAGCGTCTTTCGTCGGGTCAAGCAGCGCTGCATCGCGCCCCGGAGAACGGTCGCCGCCGTAGAGGGTTGCGCGCCGACTCCATCCGCCGCAACCGCTTGAGCAGAACATGACCTCGTCGAGGCTGGCGAGGATTTCGGCATCGGCGACGGCGGTTTTGCATTGCTTCTGGATGGTGAAATCGCCAGTCACCTGGGCAAGCCGGGCGACCAGCGCCTTGAGCCGTTGCTGGGCCACGCGTCGATGTGGAGTCCTCGAGGGCAGCACGGCAGTGCAGCAGCGAATTAGAGGCGGCGGCCCTACAAGACCTCGCATCGCTCGAGAATTTATTGGAAAGATGGCGGCCATCTAGCGCCGCCATTGGCGCCAAGCGAAGTTGCGCGGAAAGGCAAAGTGATCGGCGAGCTACGCGTTGCGCTCGTCCAAACGCGACTGCTGGTCGGCGGCATCGGCCGATCCGCCCAGCGTGTCGGCGACCGTGGCACCTCGCGCACCCATCGGCTGCTGCGCACCTGTGGTGGTGTCCATCGCTGTCTGATGCTCCATCTCGGAATTCAGCTCCGCACCTACAACCAGGATAACCACGGAGATCCAGGTCCACATCATCAAGCCGATGACTGCCCCAAGGGCTCCATACGTCGCGTTGTAGTTGGCGAAGTTTTCAAGATAATAGGAGAATCCTATCGAGACTGCGATCCAGACCACAGCCGCGAGGAAGGCGCCCCATGACGCCCATTTCCACTTTGCCCTTTCACGGCTGGGCCCGTAGCGGTAAATCAGCGTGATCCCGACGCCGACCATGAGCAACTCGATGCGATCAAGCTCGCGGCTGATCTGCGCCATGAGCGCTGGCGGCAGCGGACGCCCATCTCCGGTAATGAGCGCGTCGAGGCATTTGCGTCGATCGCCTTTCAACGGTTCGTATCCGGACACACCTTGGCTGAACAAAAGGCCCTTTATCCTGTTGACGTGCCTGATCCGCTCGTTCGTCAGCGCCTTCCGCTCCCGCACCAACCGGCGACGGTCTTCCTCCTCCGGCGTTGGCACTCGCAACACGCGCAAACCCGAGGCTCGCCGCGGTTGTAGGCCAACAACGCTCGAACCAGTGCTTCCCCGTCAATCCTGTCGGTCTTGGCCCGCCGGCGGCGACGCGATGTGGCAATGGATGCCGGGTCCACGACATAACTCTCGATGCCTTCGCGTTTGAGGACCCGATGTATCCAGAATCCATCCAGACCAGCTTCCTGGATTGATATGACCCGGAAACGCTGCCCTGTCCGCACTTCCGCCTTTCGTTGCAGCTCTGCGAAGTGATCGAGCAAACCCGGAATGTCGCCCCCCGACACGAGGTGTCTCGACATTCTCTCGCCCCCACCTGGCGAACGCGAAGTCACGAGCCATTTTGAACGAGACAGTTCTAACGAGACAAATATTGCGGCAAGATCGACGCGGATAGCGGCCGGGGCTTTGGTGGTGTTGGCTTGCATGCTGACCTCCAGGTGATGTTTGGCGACTTCACTCTGGCAGAGCGCTGGTCGCCTTCCATCCCCATAGGATCTTCACAGAAGCGGTTGTCGATGCTCAGAAATTCAGAAATCGGCTTCCTCGAAATATTTGGCCTTCAGCCATGTTTTCGATTGCCCGCTCCTGTAGCGGCTATCGGCGCGCTTCGAGATGATGCCCTCAAGCCCTATCTTCTCGATGGCGCGGAAGATCGCTAGCGCATCGCCCTCGAAATGCTCGCTGTACTGAATCTTGCCGACGCCAGGCTCAACCAGTTGCCACAGCTCCTGTTTGCGCTGCAGCAGGGGCAAGGGGGCAAGATTGCGACCGTCGAGATGGAGGATGTCGAACGCGACGAATACTAGCCGGCTCGGCTCGTTCCAGATCGCGGCTTCCAGCGCAGAGAAATCGGGAGCGCCCCGCTCGTCGGTTACAATGACCTCGCCGTCGAGAATGGCAGCCCGGCATGGCAGCTCGACAGCCAGCGCGATGGGCCAGTATTTCGTGGTCCAGTCACGGCCGTTCTTGCTGTACAGACGCACGCCGCCTTTATCGATGATGATCTGCGTTCGGTAGCCGTCAAGGTTGACCTCGTGAACCCATCCCTCATCTTCGGGCGGCTCCGTGACCCGAGTCGGGATCTGCGGCGGAATGAACTCCAGCTGGCCGCCGTTCACCTTGGCACGCTTACTCAATGACGCCACCTTTGGTCGCGCGGCGGCTGATCGGCACAGGCAGCCCGACTCCCCCCAACTTGGACGTCTGCCGCCTGTGCCGAGCCCCCGCCGAGCCATTGCGAGCATCTGCGCACGAGGCCGGATTGTCGTTAGCTTGGCATCCAAATACTTATCCTGGTGTACATATTCGCTGTAGGCGCCGCGCTCCTGCACGGTTCTCACTATCGGTGCGGGGCTCCCGCATCGTCCCCGGCTGACCTATACTATCTCGGGTTGCCGCAAGCCCACGCAGTCCCCTGGCAAATTTCGGGACCTGGTTAGTCCATCAAAAGCACCAGAGCGGGATGCAGTTTCTTCAGATTCGGCAATGATTTCGATTGCCAGGGTATGTCGGGCGTTCCACGCACGACGAGTCGAACATCGGGATGTTTGCGCACTTCGATGGTAAATTTCGCCAGCAGGTTGATGCCAGAAGAGTTGAGAAAGTGAAGGTCCTTCAAATTGAGCGTAATGGAAGAGGGATTTGAGGCAAGAACACTGGTCGCCAAAGCCGTGATGGGCGCACTGGCCTCGGAGCTGGCAAGCCGCATTGCACCGTCGAAAAAAATCTCGCTTCCTTCAATCCACACGCGGTAGTCGTCTGTCCTGATTTCCATAGCCTGGCTTCGTTTCCTCTAATCGTGAATTTGCGAGATCGGAATGGAGGCATATGTCTCCAGGCAAATCCGATGGCTTTCGTCCGCGGAGCTGAATATCCAAGCCAGGCGTGCGCCATAGTCGCTCATCAACGTCAGCAATCCGAGTCCGGAGCCTGCCACGTCGGGGTTGGCAGCATTCGCTTCAATTCGCTGTATCAGCAGGTCTCTGGGGTCGCCAACCGTGATGTCCGCTAGGAGACTTTGGAACTCAGACGCGTTTTCACCGTCGACGTCATTCGACACCTTGAGCTTGAAACACTGCGCATCCATCGACGCCTCGATCACGATCTCACCCGGTGCGCGAAATTTGACGGCATTTTCGATGAGCTCGTTGACCAGATATCCAATGCTGTGCCGCACTTCCATGTAGTCATTGCGGGACGACTGAATGCGCAACGCGAAAAGATCGGCGATGAAGTCCGAGGTCGTAGCACAATGACGCCAACTCAAGTCGAGAGGTCCGTCGAACAGCCGCACGCGACTGCCACTCTCCTTCATTCCGATTGCAATATCAGGGGTACCGAACAGCGCTGTCATTCCTATGTGTGCCTTATGATCACGAGGGTGATGTCGTCGTGGATCTTCTGGATTCCGATATGGCTCATCAGATCCTCGATGATCCCGGTTTTGATTTCCTCGGCGCTCCTGCCATGACGTTTTCGCGCGCTCTGGCACAGGCGCTCGAACCCGAACAGTCTTCTGTCTTGGTCTTCCGCCTCGGTCACACCGTCGGTGTGCAGCACGATCACGTCGCCACTCCCGAACAGGATGTCACGCGTGGCAATGAACTGCGAGATGTCATTCTCCAGACCAACCGGCAGACCCAGATCAAGCGTATCGATGCGTTCGACTTCCCCATCCGCACGCACGACGAGAACGTCCTCATGCTGGCCGGATAGCGTCACCCGCTCATCCTCAAAGTCAAGAAAGGCCAGCGAGAGATGCTTATCGGTGTTCGTCCGCTGTATGTTCTTGTAGATCGCTCTGTTCAGCCGATCCAGAAACTGGTGCGGATCCCTTTCGTTGGTTTCCTGCAGCGCGCGTGCAACGGATTGCACCATTAGCATCAGCACGCCGCTCTCGAGACCATGACCGGTCACGTCGCCGATGCCGACCTTGACCCGTGGCCCGTTCTGCAGGACATCGTAGTAGTCACCGCCGACCTCGTCGGCCGGCCGCATGTAGGCTGCGATCTCCAGCCCCGGAATCGCTTCGAGTTCGAATGGTTTCGGCAGGACCATCATCTGGATCTGCCTGGCAACTGCGAGCTCGGCACCGAGGCGGACGTTCTCGTCCCGCAACTTTTCGTTGAGCGCGGATATCTCCTGATTTGCGTCCCCGAGCTCTCTGGTTCGGTCGTCGACGAGTTGCTCGAGATTTTCCGTGTGAAAGCTGATCTGCTCAGCCATCCGGTTGAAAGCGATCCCTGCCGCTCCAACCTCGTCGCGCGTCGGAATGCTCACGCGGACTGAATAATCTTTGGACTGGAGCCGTTGGGCGGCGCTGGCAAGCGCCCTGAGGCCCGCAGTGATCCTCTTCGAAATTCCGAGCACGGCCGCAAAAACAATCAGAAGCGAAACGACGATCGCACCGATCTGAAAAAGCAGGATACGATTGGTTGCGCGAGAAATACTCTCCTGCGCGGCGAACAGGGACGCATAGATCTCCCGTTCGGGAACGACGATCCCGACCGACATCGTTTCGGACTTGATCGGTCCCGAACTCCACAGATTGGTCGGCTTCAATCGCTTGAGGACAACGATGTAGGGTACGCGTTCGCCCTTGTTGTCGAGCATGATATGCTGAATGACACCGTCATTGTTCTGGTCGAGAGGTAGTGACGCGATAGCCGGCTGCGTACTTCCCCGCAGGGACCTCTCCAGGCCCGTGACGCCCTGCGTGCCCGCATCGCTTGATGAAGTCAGGCCGATGATCGTCTGGCCCGACGGATTGATCGCGACCACGTTGCCAGTCGACATCGTGAGGAAGCCAAACCCGGTTTCAGCGATCTTCACACGTTCGACCACTTCCGCAAGCTGATCGAGAGTGATGTCTGCCCCCGCCGTACCGGCGATACCGCTGCGATCGCGCGTCCACAGCGGATGGAAAAAGCTGACGATCAGCTTTCCCGTGATTGCATCGGTGTAAGGCGCTGTTTGTGTAATATCGTCAGGGACCGGACGTGAGGCTGGATCCCTGGCCCATTGCTGCCATGAACCATAGATTCCCGGAAAGAAGAACTCCCAGAATTCCGCCTTGTTGTGGCCTGGATAGAGTCGGTCGAAGGTCTGTGCCTGGTCCGTATACGGTACCGTTCTGAAGATCGGCCGTTCTTTCGGACCAATATAGTACATCTGCAGTTTGGACGACCCGTTGGCCATGAGAGTCGGCGCGACGAGATCGATGACGGTACTGTTTTCTATTTCCTGCTGAACGCTCGGCAGCGGACTGTGGTCGGCACCCAACAGGTAGCCCCAGACGCTTACGACGGAAGGCGCGCCCGGCAGATTCTGCGCCCAATCGCCCTGCGCGTCGTAGACGACCTTCACCGAGCCGGGCGCCTCATGCGAAAGCGTCGCTCCGACCTGTTGCTGCCTCCCCGGATCGTCGATCTGGGCCTGCAGCACGCCGGTCAGCGCCTTGACGTCCCCATGAACCCGATCGAGCAGCAGGTCGACGCTCAACGCCGTCGACTCGGCATAGGAACGAATGTATTCCTCGTTTGCGGTCGTCAGGCCCTCACCGACTTCCGATGTGGCGTCGCGCGACAGCTTTTGAACGTTCCAAAGCGCCAGACCACCGCTCAGCAGGAGGTCGAACAGTACGGCGCCGCCAACGACCAATACGAATTTCGCTCGAAAGGAGCGCAGGCCGAAGCGCGGTGCAGGCGCATTGTCGGCTTTCATTGCGGCCGTCTCCCGGATGCGACCCAGATCGGCCAACCCGCATAACCCTTGGGGTGGAGCGCAGCGAAAATGTGGTCCAGGAAGCCCTGCCGGAACCGTGCTACGAACTCCGGACAGTCGCCGCGTTTGCTCGCCATCTCGCCCGCATAGATATCCGCCCAGGCCGCGATGACATCGGCGAAATCCTGCGGATCGCCGTCGAGGTTAGTGACCATGAAGGTCTCGACACGGATGTCTTCGAATCCGGCTTCGATCAGGTATCTCCGGCTCTTGGGCCCAAGCTCGACGTCCATCTCGAAATGCCCGAATAGCTTTGCCACCTCGTTGTAGGTCCAACGAATGCTTTCGGCGCGCGGCTCGCCGAGGCAATGCGAATTCTTCTCGTTGGTGATGTAGACCCGCCCGCCTGGCTTGCATATGCGGTAGAGCTCCTTGAGGATTAGTGCAGGTCGATTGAAGATTTGAAGGGAATGTCGGCAGGTCACCAAGTCGAACTGCGCTTCGTCGAGCAGCATTTCCGACGCATCGCCATAGGTATATTCGATGCCCCGGATATCGAACTCCCGCATCACCCGTCGAGCATAGTCCAGGCTTGATATGGAGTGGTCGAGGGCGACGATCCGCGATGGCTGGAACTCCTTCTGCACGAGCACAGCGAAATCACCGATCCCGCAACAGATGTCGGCCATGACGATCCCGGGCCTCATGCCGTGTCGCGGCAAGATTGCGCGCTCGTGGCGCCAGGTCATCTTTGTTTGTGAGCGCAGGATCGGTACGAACCCGCCTTCCTCGAGGAAGCGCTGCCCTGGATAAAATTCGCTGTCATACTCCTCGACCGTGATGTTCGGTTCGATTTGGCTCAAGCGACCGAATTTTCGCGAGGTCCATCCGACGACGCTTGACGTGATGACGACGAATTTGAGATCGGGTCGAGCGCGACAGGCGTCAATGATGATCCTCGAAAAGGTGTGAAACGCAGCGTTGTTCATCTGCGTCAGGCGTCTGACATTGACGTAGAGAACGCCGCGCACACGGTCGATCGCATCGCGAAGCAATGCTATGCTGGGCCCAAGCTCATCGATCGCCTGAGGCCGGACCACCCCCGATATGGAGAACTCCTGATTGTTCGCGTCGTATTGCGCCTTGAAGCGTGGGAGAAGGTCGTAAGGGCTCAATTTTGCAGGCCTTCAAGCGGAAGATCCACGACAAGCTTGATTGCTTCACCATCGGCTTCCTCGACCCTGAGTGTCGCGTTGTAGTCGACAGCCAGTTCCAAGAGTACGATTTCCCGGCTGGGCGCGAGATCCCCAGACACAGAATTAAGGTATCGCTCCCTGGCCTCGAACCCTGCGACTTGCGACACGGCTTCTTCGTAGAACTGGCGCTCTTCTGGCAGGCAAGGAAACGTCAACTCGATCCTGTCCGTGGCGCCGTGGCGAGACACCCTGCATGCCAGTTCGCCGTCGGCATGGCGCGTACGAAAGGCGACTTCCAGCAATTCGTTGAAGGCAGAGGAAAAGAGATTTGAATGCCGGACCGAGTCTGACCTGTTTTGACTGATCATCCGGGCCATGTATGTCGAGACATAATCGCAGTGTCTCCAAGCGGAGACGAAAGCTTTGATTTCCATGTCGATCTGGATCATGGGCTCAAAAGTCGGCCCGCCAGCCAGATCATGATGAACAGGTCCCATCGGCATCCTCCCTTGTTCTATCAGTATTGACCCCTGGTGGCGCGATGACCTCCGAGGCGGAAAATTTCACCGCGCTCCGTTATGACTCAGTCTCTCACCGACTCCAAAAATTGCGCGGTATCTGCCTCGATCGTTTCTACAAATCTCCACTTCGCCGTTAACAAAGGGTGCAAGGCGCTAGACCGCCCGATTTGATTCCTCCATCGCTCGTACCACCCTCAGCGGGGACCGCCTGATGAAATCGCTGGTTGCCTCGGCTCCGAGCGGGCGTCCCAGGAAATTCCCTTGCAGGCAATCGCAATTCTCCTTGATCAGCCACCGTGCCTGTGCCGACGTCTCGACCCCCTCGGCGGTGACGCTTATTCCCAGGCCGTGCGCCAGACTCAGGATCGATCGCACGATGGTCTGGCTTTTGAGATCGGTCTCCAGGTCCGCGATGAAGTACCGATCGATCTTCAAGGTGTCGAAGGGAAAGTTCTTAAGGTAGCTCAACGATGAATAGTATGTTCCAAAATCGTCTAGCGATATTCGTATCCCCAAGACGTTCAGAGTATTTAACGTGTCGATATTGTCGATCGTCTTCTCAAGAAGGACCGTCTCGGTTATCTCGAGTTCAAGTCGGTCGGACCGGATTCCAACTGAGTCGATGATCTGAGCAACCGTATCCGTCAGCGAACCGCTAAGGAACTGAGCCGGCGACAGGTTCACTGCGACCGTCAGCGAGGAAGGCCACGTCAATGCCTGGCGACAGGCTTCCTCGAGCACCCATCGTCCAATCTCGTCCATCAGACCGTCGGCTTCGGCGATCGGTATGAAAACGCTGGGAGGAATGATTCCGATCTCGGGGTGTCGCCACCGTAGTAGCGCTTCGAAACCGATCACCGACGAGGGAGGCCGATTGAGCGGTTGATACTCCAGATAAAGTTCGCCCCGCTCCAGCGCGGTTCGAAGGCTTCGCCTCAGATTCTCGCGTTGCTCGAGCAAGAGCAGCATCGAACGGTTGAATGTTCGAGCGCAGCCGCGTCCATCTGTCTTGGCTGCGTAAAGAGCAATGTCAGCGGCTTTCATCAGCTGCTCGCCATCCGTCCCGTGCTCCGGGCCGAAGGCAATTCCGATACTCGAGCCGACGAAGATGGGGATGCCGTTGATGACGAACGGCTCCTTGAACGCGTCGACTAGCGATCCGGCGAGGCGCTCAGCCTCTGCTGGCTGCGCCTTTCCCAATTGGATGACAGCGAACTCATCGCCGGCATACCGATACGCGGATTCTCCGTCCTGCAGCGCGTCGCGGATACGACCCGCTGCGAGCTGAAGAAGCGTATCACCTGCTCCATGGCCGAGCGTGTCGTTGACCGCTTTGAAATCGTCAAGGTCGATTTGCAACAGGGCGGCTTTAGGCTTTGGTCCGCCCAGGGCCGCCAGTGCTTGCTGCAGCCGCTCGCCAAATTGCCGCCGATTCTGCAGTCCGGTCAGCACGTCGTGCGTCGCCTGATGGAGCAGAATTACATGCTCTTGCTCCTCCGCAGCGCTCCGCCCGCCGTGCTCCCTTGATTCGATGATTCCCACACCATTTGCAGTGGCGAAGACGAAAACGGACCGGGGCGCTTCGCCTGATGATGGCGGCAAGTCGATGCGCGCCGGAGAGCCGCCCTGGAACACACGAAGAAAATCGTCGCGATACCTCGCATCGAGAAAGCTCGGATAGATCTCCCAGATGGCGGCGCCCAGCGCCACCGCGCCTCCGTACACACCCTTGAGCCTGGTTGCGTAGTGCGTCAGGCGGAAGTCGCGGTCATAGATCGACAAAAGTTCGGTCGTGTTCGCCAAAACGTCTGCGAGAACCCCATCGCCGGCACGTGGAGCATCGCTCGAGGAAGGCCCCTCACTCTCCGTGCCTGATGCCTGTGGGCGCAAGAGCCACCTCCATAGGCGGTGCAAATTCGCGCCCCCAGTTTAGAAATAGCATAACTGTCAACCTTAGCAAACTTTCAAATCGCAGTTTTAACAAGCGCCGCATGCAGCGTAGTTGCAATGTATGCTCCGCCGTGATTGGCGGCAAATTATCGGCAACGACGAACAGTCACAGTTCATTAATAAATCGCGAATTGGCGGGAATGAGCTATGTGATTGATGGCGCGGTGGACGCGACACGAAGATATTGTGCGGGCGTGGCCTTCCCCGCCCCGGCAAGCCTGTTTTGAGCCCGCCCCATCAGCATCGCCGATCCTGTACTCAGCTTCAGAGCGCTTTGAGCCAACCTTCAAAGGAAGAGGCTTTCTCCTGTCCGGCAAGCGAAACAGAGTTGGCGGGGCGCGGCAACACCACAGTGCTGCGGCCTTCGCGGGGGCTGTAACCGAATTCCTTGCTGAATGCCCGGCTGAAATTAGCCGCTGAACTAAACCCAAAGGCTTCAGCAATTTCAACAATGCGGCGGCTGTCCGCCGGATCGCTTAGCGCAACATGGGCTGCCAGAAGGCGGCGACTTTGTATGTAATGGAGAACACCACCGCTTGGTTCGAACAACTGATAGAGACGAGAGCGCGAGACGCCGAGCGCCCGGCACATTGAATCCGGTGTCAAATGAGCCGCATCCAGATTGTGGTGGACGTATCGACGCGCTCGCTCCATTAGCGCGACACTCGTCAATTGTTCGGCGGCCGCAGCCTGTTCCGCCGGAGGCGCGACGCAGGCAATGATCATACTGCGTGTTGCGTGCACGATGCGGGGCAGATCGTCAGCCGTGAGGCTGCGCAGTCTTGCTTCGATGCTGTTGACATAGTCGAGCAAGAGGTTGGCAAAGTTGCCGGACAGAATTGAATTGTTCTTGGCGTCCAGGGTTGCCGCCGCATCGGCGAACAAATCGCGCGGCAAATAGAGAAAGAGACCTTCGGAGTCCGTTGTCCTCCCGCGAAACGGGTAGCCAAGCGATCTGATCTCCAATTTGCCCGGCTGGTTCTCCGCTACGCGGCGATCGACCTCCGTCCACGACCGGCCAGTACGTGGCAAGGCGATATACCAGTGATCGATCGAGCTGGACCGAAGCTTCGCGGCAGAACGCATATAACTATGTGCCGGTGCGCGCTGTTGAACGATCAGCATGCCGCCGAGGTTCCAAGCCGTGTGGTCGGCGGGAAAGCCATCGTCGAGCGATTTGTGATCCGGCAACCTGACCTCGACGAGCGGTGCCATGTGCGCCTGCCAAGCGCCGAATTGATCCTCTGGCGCCAGTTCGAGCGTTGAAAAGGGCAAAGGTTCGAGCGCCGGCGCAAGTGACGGGGCACCCTCATTGTAAGGTTGATCTTCGCGCGGCCAACGACGTCGATCACGCTCCAGCGCCTGCCTCGCAAGCGCCTCCTCTTGCCTTTTAGCATCCATCGCGTGGTGTCATATCCGATTCGGGTATGCCCATGCCCCTCTCAATCATGTGGTGTACCTCAGGCATCTGGCAAGACTGGCCGACTCGAGGCGACTGAAATGGCGCTCACGCTGGATTACAGTCAGAAATGCATGCCGAGATAAGTTTCTGGATGCGAAGCTAACGACACTCTTCAACCTGGTGCGTATAGAATCGGGCATCGGGAAAGCATAGTTGAGGGGACCGCTGAAATGAACACAAAGCTCAACAGCGAAGGTCGTCGCAAGATAATTCTTGATGGGTACGGTAACAACGAACCGTTGAAAGACATTGCGGCAAAAATCGGATGCTCACTGGGGAGTTTGAAGGTCGCGGCCAGTAAACTCGGTTGCACTCGAACTCCAAAAGAGGCGGCGGAATTTCGGCGCGGATTTCACGTCCCGGAACACAAGTGGCAAGACTACCGCCAACTTATGATTTCTGGGCAGTATAAGGCCCGCGAGTGCGCGTTGATTTTGGGACTCTTAACAGAGCAATCATCAGGCCGCAGGTAAACTGATTACAATCCACTGTGGACGATATTATGACTTAAGCATTCCATCGCGTCAGCGGTTCATCAGTAAAAAGCCCGCCGCAAAGCACGGACGGCGGGCCCTGAAAGGTTCGCCCAGATGCTGCGTCGGCGTTTCAATCGCACCTGCCTGAGCCCTCACGATCTGGCTATTTGCGGACGCGTGTTCGATCAGGTCTGCGCGGATGAGAATCTCGACCCTTTGGACCCCGATGCCGAAACCTTGGCGGTGATGGTTGTGGCCATTTTTCGAAATGTTCACACCAGCGAGCGCGAACTGCTGGAGGCGGTCAGGTCTCGTCGGCAAAAGGCTGCGGGAAGCGGGCATTGGTACATGTCGCCCAAAAGTGCGCAGCGATTTTAGTGCAACGAGATGGATAAAAGCAATAAACTAAGGCGCGTCGCATGAATCCCACGAGTGTTCACGGCGGTTCCAATCCCACTCCCTCCACTGGTTGAGATTTGCTTCGGGTGCAGGAGCGACGAGCTTGGAATGCAGGCAAGAAGGTTGGCGCGAAACGAGCGCTGAGGCCTCGGCAGATATGGGCCATCCGGTTCTTCCTTGATCGAGGATGGAGCGTTGTTCGATCTCGCGATCGACAGCAACTTGCGCGGCTGCGACCTCGTTAAGATTAAGATCGGCAGCCTGGTTGTTGGGCCGGAAATTCGAACGCGTGCGATTGTGATCCAGCAAAAGACCGGACGACCTGTTCAATCGAACTGATGGCGGATGCGGGCGCGAGCTTGTTTGCGTGGCTCGGACGGCGTAGCGGGACGATCGACGACTACGCATTTCCGTGTAGAATCGATCATTCAGCCCACATGAGCACAAGACAGTATGCCCGTTTGGTCGATGAGTGGGTTTGCCCGATTGGTCTTCGCCGCGCAGCACGGCAGGCATTCGCTTCGCTACCAAGGCTTCGATCATCTACAAGGCGACCGTTCACGGCGTTCAAGTTGAAGGTTGCGATGCGGGTCATCCGAGGTTCTCAACAACCCTTGGCGATTTGAGCATGGAAGGCTCAGATGTTGATCCTTGCATTATGCCGGCAATGGGGGAGTTGTCAGTCGTCTTTGTAGGGCTTGGCTCCTCGCCAATCTTTCGCCAGTCGTTTCCATACCGACGCACCAATTCTCGCGCCTGGGCTGGCGACAGATCGTGCGTCTCGGCGACATGTTTCACTTCCGCGTCCTGCCTTTTATGCCGCGAACGAGCTTTTATGGCCGCACGGCCGCAAGCCGCTCTCCCATCTGGTTTAGACATCGTTCATCCTCTCGGCTCTCCTTAACTGCGAGCGTGGGGAAAGTTTCACTGCGCGGACCTTGAGCATTGGACATCAGTTCAGGCGCCATATTCCGCGGAGCCTGTCAGACTGGTGAACTTTTTGGGCCGGCGCCGCGTTCCGTGCAGCGAACTCGATCGATGCACTATGACGGAATCCGACGCTCGTCCCGCGCCACAGAAACAGGAGGCACGTGGTGCTGAAGCCCGCTTTTCGTTCGATCGAATGGCGGTCGAGCGGTTTCAGCAAGCTTTTCCGCGTGCCAGATGGAGCGACGAGCGCAGGAGCTGGTTCGTACCCGGCAAGACGGCAGCTCGGCGGATCGATCGCTGGCTGGCGCAGGAGGCAGCGTTACGGGCGCCCCATGACGATAGCAAGGGACGCGATGCCTTCGCCTTCGACCCTATTTCGAGTCGGTATCTGGAGATCGTGGAGGACCTACGCATTCGCACGCCGTATTCGAGGACAGTGCTTGAAGAATTGCGCGCCGTTCCGTGGGCGAGTTGGGACGATGAGTTGCGGGCCTGGAAAGTTCCATTCCGCTCATATGAAGAGCTCCGGCGCCGATGGCCAAGCATCGAAAAGGCTGCGCAGCATGCCGAACCGGAGGAAAGGAAACGGCGACGTGCGGCCGCCAGGAACACCGAAGCATATAAAGCCGCACAAAAGCGGGCTGCTGAACGCCGGCGTCATCGCTATCCGTTGCCAGCTCAAGATCTACCTACCCTGGGCCGCGCAGTCGCAACCGAGCAGTACGGGATTGTCGTCTTCGATGAAATTTCCGGTGAACTGGTTGAGCTATCCGACGCAGCCGCCTTCTATCCCCACGCAATGCCTCCGAACGGCGACTTCGTTTGGGGCAGGTGGCGTTCGGCTACGCTGGCCGAGCTTGTGAGCGCATGGCCCGCTCGGGTTGCCGCCGGGCCAACCGAACGCTTCAGGGGCTGGTGGAGGCCGACGCTTGCCGAACTTAGAGTTGCCCGTCGAAAAGCCCGCAGTCGGGAGCGTAGCAGGCGAAGTCGCGAGCGATAGATGCGGCGCTCACATCCGGCGTTAGGGCGGCCGCAACACACGGACTCTTCGGTCGGGCGATGACACTGTCATGCCATGTGCTTTAGGGGGAGGAAGGAAAGGGCAGACTATGAGAACCAGCAAACCCATCACCGTGACCCTGGGCAAGCAGCAGCAGAGCGTTGACGTGCGGCTGGCGTCGGGCGCCTACGACTCCGCCAGTGAAGTCATACGCGTGGCGTTTTGCGCCCTCGATCGCGAGGAGCAGGCCGTGAACGAGGTGCTGCGGGCCCGCATCCGGGCGTCCATTGATGACCCGCGCCCTAGCCTGACGGCAGACGAAGCGGAAGCGGAAATGGCCCGCTTCATGCCAGCGAGAGCAAAGCGCCGCGCGGTGCGGCGCGCTAACGCACCGGCCGCAGGCCCTTGCCGACCTGCAGGGGGTTTACCGCGTCATTGCCGAGGCCAGCCAGAGCGATGCCGTGGCGGCTGGCTATGTGCAGCGGATAATGGCGCGCTGCCGCAAAATCGGTGACGCGCCGAACGGCGGCCGGCCGCGCGATGACCTGGAGCCGGGGCTGCGCACCCTTCCGTTCGAACCTACGGCCATCATTGCCTATCGCTTGACCGACAGCGTCGAGATCACCAACGTGTTTTACGGCGGCCGCGACTACGAGGCCCTGTACCATGCCGGCGAAGCCGACTGACAGCGCACGTGGTCAGGTGCCGGCCGCTGAAGCCGGCTCGAGCGTCGACGATGCGGATCCACACCCGTCTCGTTGAGGCCATGCAGCGTGCCAGCCTTAGCGACCCCCGGCCGGGCGTGCCGATCGGCGAGCCGATCGCCCGCCTGCCGGCCCGTCTCCGCGCCATGACACCTCCGAAAACCTGATCCTAACCGTCCTAACAATATCCTCGGGAGTGTGGGGCCAGACAGCCGCCCACGGGGTAGCTCACCGCCACGGCCGGCGCAGGAGCCGCCAGCTGAAGTAGAGCAGGGCCAGCACCCACAGCACGGCCGAGGCCAGCCAGCTAACTGGTGAGCGTGACGGTCAGGCCGGCGAGCGTCAGCGCCAATGCGCCGAGCGCGGCGAGGAGGTCCCGGAACCCGTTGCCAAACCGCGCCGACAGGCGCGTGAACCGGCCCATGTCCGCCGTGGATGTCGACAGCTTCAGAACATCCGCCGTGACGCGGCAGCCTTGCGCCTTGGCGACGATGCCGAGGTCGGCGGCGGCGGTGCGCAGGGTGGCCAACGGGGCAGGGCGCAGCACGCCCTTGAGCGTGGCGCGGGCGGCGGCGAGATCGCCGGCCGTGGCGAGGGTCACCGTGGCGCGCAGCGCCTCGCCATCGACGGCGTCGCCGGCGAGCCGCACCAATTCGCCGCGCAGCGGCTTCGACAGCCGGCCGCCCTTGCTGGCGCCTTGAGAACCGTGGCGCCGACGCGTGCCGGCGTGGTGGCGCCGAGGGTGGTCACCGTGGCGACCGTGATGGTGAGCCCGATGGCGGCGAGGCCGAGGATGACCGGATCATAGGCGGCGCCGTCGAGATAGGCGCGGCCTTCGTGAATCAGGTCGCGCACGTCGCCGATGCCGGGCGCATCCGTGACCAGGGCGCCAGCCAGGCCAGCGGGGGTTGTCGCGTCGCCGGTGGCGGCGCCGTGCCAGGTATCCCTGGCGACCCGGCCGTGGTCGGTGGCCTGCGCCGCCGCGACGCGTCGCGCAGGCTGGCGGGCAGGGGGTGTGCAGCTGGTCGGCCAAGTCGACCAGGCTGGCGGCGAGCTCGGGGTCGTCGTCGGTGAGCGCCTGGTCGACTGAGGGCCTCGAATATATGGGCTGATTCAACAAACCCTGCCTGGATTCGGTTCCATGGCCCGCGCGTCGAAGGATTGAACCGGAAGAGTCCGGCTGCGTTGTTGGGACTGGAACGGTAATCCTCGGAGGAAGAAATGGCAAACACTGGAACAACACGTGGACGCAATCAGGACCGTGCCAGGGTCGCTGGTGGGCAGGATCATGAAATGAAGTACGAGGCGGGCAAAACCGGCGCCAGCAAAGCTAACGTCAAATCGGCGGTGAAGTCGGTCAGCAACAGTCGCAAGAAGGTCGAAGACGAGCTGGGCAAGAAGTGAGCCTCGGCCGCACAGGATGCCGGCGAAGTTGGCGATACCAAGAGCTGGGGGCTCAGCGCAGCGGGATAGGTCACGCCGCCCTGCGCGCCAGTTGCCGCCAGTATCTCATGAGGGGGCATGCACATGACCCGCATCGCCACCTTCAATGTGAACGGCGTCAACGGCCGGCTGCCTGTGCTCCTGAAGTGGTTGCGCGAAACCGACTGCGACATCGTTTGCCTTCAGGAACTGAAAACGTCCGACGCGAAGTTCCCTGCCGATGCGATCAGAGAGGCGGGTTACGGTGCCATCTGGCACGGTCAGAAATCCTATAACGGTGTGGCAATCCTCGCTCGCGGAATCGAGCCGGTGGAACGCCGACGCGGCCTGCCTGGCGATCCTGACGATACGCACAGCCGCTATATCGAGGCCGAGGTGGATGGGGTCGTCGTGGGCTGTCTCTACCTGCCCAATGGCAATCCAGCGCCTGGCCTAAAGTTCGACTACAAGCTGCGCTGGTTCGATCGTCTCATCAGCTACGGCCAGCATTTGCTTGAAGTTGGGGCACCAAGCGTTCTTTGCGGCGACTATAACGTCGTTCCAACCCCGATCGACGCCGTGGTGCCGAGGCGATGGCTGGGCGATGCGGTCTATTTCCCGGAAAGCCGGCAAGCCTATGCCAAAATGCTCGAAGGTGGCTGGATCGATGCCGTGCGGCGCATCCATCCAGAGAAGGGCATCTACACCTATTGGAATTTCTCCTACCGGGGCGGCTACGATCGGAGTTCCGGCCTGCGCATGGACCATCTCCTGGTCAGCCCCTCTCTTTCCGACCGGCTGCGCAGTGCCGGCGTGGATGTCGAGCTTCGCGGCTGGGAGAAGCCAAGCGACCATGCGCCGGCCTGGATCGAGCTCAATTGAACCACGAGGAACACGAGATGGTCGAACCGGATTATCCCGAAATGAACGAGTCAATCGACAATATCTCTCTCTACGTGGCCGGCGGCTACAACTTTGCGGTTGAGACACCCCGAGGAAGCCAGACGCAGAACGCTCGCGATGCTGAGACGGGAGTGTTGCGAGCCAAGAAACTGCTCGCTGTGGGGTTCGCGTTCCCATTTTCGTTCGGCTTCCTCGGTTCGACGCAAGCTGACGAAGGCGATCCACTGAAGGTGTTGCTGCCGACGGATGCCGATCTAGCGATAGGCTCACTGCTGCGGTGCCGCGTCCTCGGGGGGACCGCGACGCAGAAGTCGAGCGTGGGACCCGCTAAACGCAACAACCGCCTGATGGCAGTGCCGCTCCTGCTGCACCAGGATGATCCACCATATGAATTCGTCGACATGCCACCGGACAAGGTCAATGACGTTGAGGACTTTTTCGTCGCCTGCCAAGCCGCCGTTGGCAAGGCAGCGAAGATCGTGGGTCATCTGGACAAGTCCGAGGCGCAGAGCATTGTCAGGGAAGCGGTCCGGCCTTGACGAAATTAGACGAAGGCCTGAGGTTTGGACCGCTTCGTGAGCGCTGGGTTCACCTCTGTGTCGACATGCAACGGATGTTTGCCGAGGCGACGGAATGGCACACGCCGTGGATGGAGCGTGTATTGCCCAATGTCGTCGCCCTCGTCGAACTTGACCCGGCGCGGACGATCTTCACCCGGTTTATTCCCCCTCAATCTCCCGATGACGTCGGCGGCGCCTGGCGACGGTACTATCAAAAGTGGGAGACAATGACCCGCGATCGGCTTGATCCTCAGCTGATCGGTCTTGTTCCAGAACTGGCGCGGTTCGTGCCGCCCGCCTTGCTGGAGGACAAACCCGTCATGTCCGCTTGGCACGGGTCACTGCATGCTCGCCTGCGGTCTGCGGGCATTGATTCACTTATCGTGTCGGGCGCGGAGACGGAGGTTTGCGTGCTCGCCTCTGTGATGGGAGCGATCGATCTCGGCTACCGGGTGGTCATCGTCGCCGACGCGGTATGTTCGGGAGCTGACTCGACCCACGATGCCATGCTCGCGATCTACGAGAGCCGCTACGGCATGCAGGTCGAGACGGTGACCACCGCCGACCTCCTGGCCGCGCGGCTGGACGGAATGTTGTGACATCAGGAGGACCTCTGGGCATGACAGAACAGGAAATGATTATCGACGCGTTGGGCGTCACTCCGAGTTTTGATGTCGCGCTGGAAGGGCGCCGGCGCATGGACCTTCTCAGCACCTATCTGCGTGAATCGGGCCTCAGTACCTATGTGCTGGGGAGCAGCGGCGGAGTGGATTCACTCGCCGCGGCCCTTCTGGCTCAACGCGCCGTCGAGGAACTGCGAATGATGGGGTACGATGCCAGATTCCTGGCCGTTCGTCTCCCGTACGGCATCCAGGCGGACGAACATGACGCCCAGTGGGCTTTGGACACCATAGGGGCGGATGAAGTGCACCGGGTCGACATCAAGCCGGCTGCCGACGCGATGCTGGATTCGATCAAGCTGGCTGGTCTCGAGCTCGGTGATGCTGGCCGCGAGGATTTCTTGCTTGGTAACATCAAGGCGCGTCAGCGCATGATCGCCCAGTTCGCGCTCGCAGGTGTCACCCGAGGGCTGGTCATCGGCACCGACCATGCGGCTGAGGCATTGATGGGCTTCTTCACCAAGTTCGGCGACGGTGCCGCCGACATTCTTCCGCTTTCCGGGTTGAACAAGCGCAGGGTTCGCGCCTTGGCAGCGCATCTGGGCGCTCCGTCTGAACTTATTGACAAGATCCCGACCGCCGATCTGGAGAACCTCGTTCCGCTTCGCCCGGACGAAGATGCATATGGTGTCACGTACGATCAGATCGACGACTTCCTCGAAGGCCGAGAGATCGACGAAGCGGCGCGCACGCGCATACTTCATGTGCATTCCAGCACAGCGCATAAGCGAGCGCTTCCGGTCACAGCCATTGCCGTGACTAATTCGCCATTACCGCATCGCCAATAATTGTCTCACGACACACGGCCGACGTGCTCGCCGCAGCCCACCGCGTAGCGAGGCGAAGGCATGTTCGTCGCTCACAGCCAGCGATGCCCTTATGATTATCGCCGGTGCGAGGAGTCCACAAACTCCGAGGCGGGCGCCAAAAGCTGTTAGCTTCATGTCGGGCCGATCGCCGAGCCGAGTCATTCCACGCGAGAATGATCTGACGGCCGCCGCTTCCCAGAAGCTCAGTGCGGCGCGCTCCGGCAAGAAGTACCGATAGCCTTTTGTGGTCATCCAACGCCCGCGCCAGGTCGGCTGCAGCGTCGAATGGTCGTGTCCAGGATCGAAGACGTCAGCGCCTCGTCGGCGACATCCTGATCAGGTAGCGGCTTAAGCATGGCAACGACCAGCCTTGAACGAGGGGGTACCGCAAAGCGCTAGGTCTATACAGAAGCCCGCACCAGACAAGCACCACCAATTTCAGCACAGCCGCGCCGCGGAAGCGGCGACAACAAGGAAGGCGTACAAAGCCACGACGATGAAATTCCGTAAGACGGACGAAGGTCATTCATTGACGGAGCCAGTTCGTGACCCCGAGACGGTTCAACAGGGCGGCCTAACAAGCGGACGCGGGACTGACCACCCCCGCGAGGAGTTTACCAGCTGGATTAGCGCTATCAAAGGCGAACTCCAGGATCGCAGCGAAGCATCGACGCTGCTCGTGAAACGCAACGCGTTTCGGCTCGAAAAGGAAGTTGGGCTCCGATCCTCAACGGCAGGCCGCGAATTGGCAATGTCCGTCGAGGCGCGCCGTGCGTCCCGATATGCGGGACACCTGCACGCTTCAGGACGCGTCGCCATCCTTGGTGATAGGTGTTCGCCGCATCGACTTTGCTGGATCGAAGATGGAGGGGCAGACGAGCTTTAAATCGACGCCGGAGCCGTCAAGATACGGAAGAGTGATCGCGACCGCACCGAGGGGATCCGGCTAGCTGGCGGCACGAAGCCCACGATGAGGATCGCGCCGTCTCGTTCGCTATCGCGCGGCGGCGCCGAGACATATTATCGACGGTTCGAAACTTGGAGGCCCTGGAACGCCCTGGGGTGGTGTTCGTCCCGGAGAACGGAGGTGGGGCCTGCGTGAGGCTCAAGACATCCCCTTCGCCCGCCCCCAAACCTGCCCGACGGCTAAGCCGGCATCATCAAAAACCATGAGATGTAGGCGCGACTGCAGAGTGCATCATTTAATCGATTGACTCGCGGAATGCCCCGGCAGTTAATCTTCCCGGCAGGGCAAAAGAGGGGCCACGAACTGGGAGCAAACGATGACTGTGCAAAAAGAACAAGACTATCGAACCAACAGAGCCGACTATGCCATTGCTGCGACGCATAGCCGAGCGACCGCTGAAGGCGATCGCCACGATCTACTGGCAAGAAGAAGATCGCTGTGGCTAAAAGATCGGCGAACTGCAAATTTGGCTGCAAACCCGTCGGAAAGCTCGCCAGAACCGAAGGCCAAACCGCGCGGTTAGTGAATCGAGCGCCAGCCACTTCGTTCTGCTATCGTCAAGCGCGCCCCTGCATTCAGCGCCACGGGTGCGAGCATCTCAACTGCGGTAAGGATGCAGGATGGGGGTTCGCCAAGCCGAGGCAGCCGCCTCATTGGTTCTGTTTGAACATCGCGACGACGGTGAGCGCTTCCTGTGACTAAACGTCGAACAGGTCTTTTGGCCCGACGCCGATCTCGTCGATGATGTCGGGATTGTTGCGCGGGCTGCCGACCTTGCTGTCGATCGGCCACATCGGAAGGGTAAGGCTTCAACAGGTCGCGAGATCCTGTTCAGGGCCGAGCCAGCGCATATAGTCGGCCGGCGCCAGGATGACCGGCTTGCGGTCTGGATGGTGGCCATCAGGGAGTTCGGCTCGCAGGCGACGATGCAGGAGGTGCGGACCAGCTCGCCCGTTGCCCTGTCGCCATACTCTTCCCAGATGCCGGCAAGCGCGAACGGCTCGCCCGACCTCATGGCGATGGCATAGGGCTGCTTCTTCTTGTCGGACGGGTCGAGCTTACGCCATTCGAAATAGGCCTTCTTGAACAGGGCATTGGTGGCGATGGTCTCGCCCGCGCATTGACGCGCGGCGGGCCTCCGCTGCCGTCGCGCGCCCAGCCGGGCACAAGGGGCCCGCGCGCGCGGTGCCGGTCATCAGTTCCTCGCGCGTGAGGATCGAGTAGGTCAGGCTTGGCGCGCGGTTCCAGACCGGGAAGCTGTTGTCCAGCCGGGCGATATCGCCTGCACGGGCGAACTCGAAGGGGCGTTTGACGAGTATATTGTGCCGGGTCGCGTCGCCCTGGGTGTGTGGTTTGGGTCGTGCTGCTTTGGGCCAACCGCGCAGCTAGGCTGCCTTCTTAAGCTCCGCCACCTGAACGCCCAGCCGGAACGCCTGACCATCTGCAAACGAGCGCGCGTAGCTCTCAGATGTAAAAGGGACGGTGGTCGTGGTGCCATTGACCGTCACGCGAACCGACCACTCTTTGTCTCTGACGATTTCAACGGCATGTCGCTCATGCGGAGCCATACATTCCTCCCAGAATCTTGCGTTGAGGATGGGGAGGATAGCGTCGCAAAACTCGTTTGCATGCAAATAATCCGACACCGCGATGTCGAAATGTCAAAACAGCGCACAGCTACGCGAACTTAAGTCGATGTCGTCGCCTTGAGCTGTTCAAGGTGTTTCTTGGCGAAGTTGAAAAATACGGTGGCAGTCTCTTCAGCCGTCCAGCCTTGCTCGATGCAAGAGGACACAAGAGCCGTGAAAGCGGTTTCAAGGACGACTGCGCAGTTCACGTCCCTGTCCGGGCTGTCCTCGGAGAGAATGGGCGGTGCAATTTGTGCTGTTTGGCACATGAAAAATAATTGGCGAGTGCCAGAAAAGTTCTGACTTTCATCTTGCCGTCGGTCAGCCGTAGTGAAGTTTCGGTTTCGGCTCGGTGCCGGTGAATTTGACGCCGATGCGGTCGTTGCGACGCCAGCGAACCTCCGATCGATAGGCAACTCCATCGACCGACACGTAGAGCAAGAAGCGATCGGGAACCCGGGCTTCGGGCGCGACCTTCAGCTCGGCGCCCCCCTCATGCTGATTGCGCAAGGTGCAGCTGATCTCGGAATTCTGGATCCCGGTGATGATCGTCCCGCCCTTTAGCACACGTTGGCGGCGCTCGCGCCGATGCTCGTCGGAATTCTCATCAAGTGGGTTCGCGGTGTTTGCCATCGATAATATGTCAGATCATCTGAATTCACCCCTAGGTATAACCGAACACAGGCGCACAGCAATGGATGGGTCATGTTGCCCTGTTACGTGACACAGGGCATGCTCGGGTGAAATCTGTCGGGTCGCGCAGAAATAGGCAATGATCTAGCAAAGGTCCCGCGTTGCCGACGTGTCGATCAACACGGTTTCCAAGCTTCTGGTCGACGCCGACCTAAATGCTGATCTACCGGCAGACAGGCCCCCCGTAGCCGTCGAACTCCACCTCGTGAATCCAGGCGTCGCCCTCGGGCGGCTTCTCGACCAGGGTCGGCATCAAGGCTCAATGAACTCCAGCCGGCCGGTGCCGGCGCCTTGCCCACCTACGCACGGAACCCGAGTCTGGATCGTGAGATCCGGCGGCCAGGGCAACGAAACATAATCAGCTTACTAAATTAGCAATGATGCATGAGATGGCCTATAACTCGCCCAGCCGGCGAACGACCCAATTGCCCGCTAGTTAGGCCCGGCGGCCGATGGTAACCCCGATTGGCTGTCGGGCCGTTCCTCTCAAACCGCCACTGGCTCGCGCTCGATGGATCGGCTACTCGCGATTATCGAAAGCCACGAACAGGTCAAGGGCCGCGGCGACTTCGAGGATAGCCTCGGTTAGATGGTCGTCGCATACTGTCAAATCAGGCGCAGACTGCCGAACGTGGTATAATGCGGCTTTGACGGAGACGGTGTCCCCCCGGTCCGCCCTGTTGACGATTGCGGCAATCGCCTGTTCTAGAACTGGACCGACCCTTTGGATGATACTCATCCACCTCCCGCCGGGAACGCTAGGGTCAATAATAACGTGTTCGAGGCCGGGATGCAACCGGTGAGCGAAATCGCGACTATAGAGCCTCACCACCGAGCGTTTCCGCGGCCGCTGTCCCATAAGCGGGGGGAAGAGACTCCCGCACGTCGTGGTGGGCGCTGGTGCGGGCGCTGCGCGGCCCTCTGAACGACCCGCCTATCTGCTGCCGAAGAGCTTGAAAGCGCCCCCGGTCGCGTCGCAGATATATCGTGCGCCGATCTGCAAGTCATGCTGCGTGCGCTGCATTGATGCTTAGAAACGTCTCCGGCGTGCCGCTGGAGCCCGCGACGAGGACGCTCTCAACTCCATCGCGGAGAAATAAATATTGGACGGTTGGACCTCATTCAGGTTGTGCTGCGCGAGTGGCTCGAAACCAACGTTATCTGCCAGTCCGAGCGACTGATGAGGAAAGCGAGACGAACGGCAGCGCGTAGGCCGCGACCGACCTGTATGTAGAAGACCCGCCGCTGCATTTGCGAAGCGACGGGCCTCTACCCCATTCCCCCACACCTGACCATGCAATTGCGATGCCAGACGTATTGACCCATTGCAGGGCACCTTTGAGGCAGCACGGCGTGTTCACGGTTGAATGTCGACTTTTGCCTCAACATACTTCGGCCGGAGCGCTTGCTCGTCTTGAGGGTTGAGATGCTGGAGATGCAGGCGTGGTCAAGAAACGGTCTATTGCCGAAACTTTGCGATGAACCTCTGTCCAATTGATGAGGATCCGAAGGGCGTCGCCGATGGCGGTCACCTGGACCAGCTGCAAGAGGTCGATGCCCTGGTGGGCCTCGCCAAAGAAATGGCCGACCGGCAACTGCGCCGGGCTTTCTAACCCGGTAGTTGAAATCGATGGCTCCATGCAAGACCGTGACGAGGCAAAGGACTGAGGGTGTCAACACCTCCTTGCGAAGGGGATGAAAATGGGTTTAGCCAAAGACTTGTCTAATGTTGCGCTCACATTCAATTGTCCGGATTGCTCGCATCCGGCAGTAAGGAAAGGCTCTGCACTAAGAGCGATCGCGCACTTCAGATGCCACGGGTGCAACGCCAAGGTGCGGATCACTTATCAGCAGAAGCTAGCAATCTTCGAAAAGCACAGGCTATCGGCCGCCCAGGGGGCGTTGTGACAACTCAATCTGCTTTGCGGTAAGCCTAGGCGGCTTCGCCGAAGGGTCATGCGCGGCATGGCCGGTGTCACCCTAATCCTGATCCCAGAAGTCCAGCAGCGAAGCGTTGCGTAGACCTCTTCGCCGCACAGATGCTTTACGGGGCCAATCAGCCCCGGCTTGAACCATTGGGGGGCTGGGCGCTTCATGCCCTTTGGCGGCGGCCCGGCATGAATAAGGGTGTCGCTCGCAATCGGTGACGGAATGTAGAAAGCCCGCGCCTCCGGAGAGACGACGCGAGCTGCGACCCGACTCTGCGGAGGCACGGATGCTGAAGTCTAGCCAGAATCGGGCCGAGAAGCCGCAATCGTCCGGCTAAAACCGAACCGAATATCGGCCCAGCAGCACAACCGTGGAACCTTTCCAAGCCGCCTGCCTTGTCCCTTCCTCATAGAAGGAGATGCGAAATGAGCCTTGATATAGGAAAGGTCGCCATAGCGTTGCTGGGCCTGCTTGCCTACAAGAATAAGGACAAGATTGGCGAGTTGATCGCTGGTAGGAAATCGACAGATCCCAACGCTAGCGCTGGCTCCCCTGGCGGCCTCGGCGACATCCTGGACCGTCTCAGAAATGCGGGTGCGGGCGATCAGGTAGATTCTTGGGTAGGAAAAGGATCCAACCGGCCCGTTCAGCGCGACCAGATTGAGAAAGCAATTGACCCGCAAACGTTGAGCGATTTGGCTGAGCAAACCGGATTGTCCCATGAAGAACTTCTCGACCGGCTCACAAGAGAATTGCCCGAGGCGGTAGACAAGCTTACGCCCGACGGGCAGATGCCCGCGGGCAACGGTCCAAATCTCTTGGACGAGGTACCAGGAGCTGGTCGTACTTAGCGCCACTGCGACAAAGCAGGCTGAAAATAGGAAGCCCGTGTCCCCCAGGGGACGCCGGCTTCGGGGACACCGAGCTGGCAGCAATCGTGTGAGGGGTAGTTGCTGGCCTTCACCGCGAGGCGGTGTTCCACGGTCGATCACAAAAAGTCCCGCCGCACATGCCTTGGACGGCGGGACCGATCGAGCGCCTTTGCACCAGGCAGGGGGGATGCGGGGGTGGGCTTGCCCGGTGCGCGCGGACCGTCCGGGAACCTTAGGGCGCATCACCGGCAATGCGTCCACCAACCGACGGTTGGAGCGACAAGGACAAATTCGGTCACCGGCAGGTCGGATCATCCTGGGTCGCTATCGCTCGCAACCAGACGGTACCGGATGGTTGCGGGATGTGGTCGCGGCAAAGGTTTCCGGCGGCACGCCCTCAGACTCGTATAATTTGCCGCTGGCCACGAACCACACCGAGAGGATTTTACTGTCCGGATCGTATTCTGTTTTGCGTATCGAGGTGGAGGGCATGACGGCGGCTCGATCGAAAAGCAATCAATGAGCGGAGAGGCCGTCGCGTTCCTTATGACTGCAGGTGTGTAAGGCACCAGCTCAATTCGGAGCGCCGCCGGCGAGAAGATGTCGATAGCGTTCGTCATCATCCGGTGGGCGCGCGCAAGATCGGCCCGACGTGGCGCGTCGGCGGGCGCAGTGGTCGCCGCCCCATGCTCATCGACGGGCCGATCAATGGCTTCCGCCTCTATGTCGAGAAGGTGCTCTTGCCCACCCTCAAGCCGGGCGACATCCTCGTCAACGACAATTCCGTCTCACACGAGGGGCAAGGCCGTCCGGCACGCCGTCAACAAAGCCGGCGCCAAGCTCTTCTTCCTGCCGAAATGCTCGCCAGACCTGAATCCGATCGAGATGCTCTTGCCAAACTCATGCACCTGCTGAGAAAGGCCGCCAGACGCACCACCCACGCCGTCTGCAGCGCCATTGGCAAAATCCACGACGCTCTCAGATCAAGGAATGCGCCAACTATTTCACCGAGGTCGAGTATGCCCCAACTTAAAATCCTCACGCTCTAAGCACGGCATGGGTTATGCCGAGCCGCGCACGCGAACTCAGTCCTCCCTGAATGCCCGACGGATTTGATCTGCCAGAGGTTTTACGAGGTAAGACAGCATTGTGCGGCTGCCGGTCGAGAAGAACACCTCGACAGGCATACCGGGCGACAAGGTCAGGCCCTTCAGCCTCGCAAGCTCTGCACGGGGCAGGCTGACACGCACGGTATAGAAGGCCGCACCGCTTCGTTCATCGATGCTCAGATCGGGGGAGATCTCACTGACTACACCATTCAGCTCTGGCGTTGTCCGCTGGTTGAAGGCCGAAAATCGCAAGGTTGCGCTCTGCCTTGGCATCAGCTGATCGATGTCCTGCGGAGCCACACGTGCTTCGACGGTCAGGTCGTCTGTCACAGGGACAATCTGCATGATGAGCTCTCCCGCAGATATGACGCCACCGACCGTGTGCACGCCGAGCTGATGGACGACGCCAGTCTGCGGGCTGCGTATATCGATCCGCTTGAGCTGATCCTCGGCCGAGACCTTTTGCTCGACCAACTCCGAGAGCTTTGCCTGGACGTCACGGAGCTCGGTTGCCACCTCGCTGCGCAAATCCTGGTCGATCTGAATGATCTGCAAACGGATTTCGGATGTATGACCCTTCGATTGCGCGATGGACGCAGTCAGCTTCCCATGTTCGCCGTCAAGCCGGACTGCGTCACGCTCAAGCGTCGTTATGCGATCGATTGAAACCAGCTTGCGTTCCCAGAGTTTGCGCATGCCGTCGAGTTCAAGCCCGATCAACTTGATTTCCTGGCTTTTAGCAGCCCTTTGCTCGGTCAGGCCGGAAACTTCTTCGCTGAGCTGAGCAATGCGCTCTCTCAACTGGGCCTTCTGGCCAGCGCGTGCCTGGCGACGAAATTCGAACAAGGATAGCTCGCCGGCCATCGCACGCCGGATCTCAGGATCGTCCTGCCGCAACGTCAGCGAAGATGGAAAGGCGATGGCGTCGGTGCCATCGCGCTCGGCTTCGAGGCGGGCCAGACGGGCCTCGAATTCGTCCAGGCTCTTGGTGACGATGGCTAAATCGGCCCGGGTCACGGTTTCATCGAGACGGATCAAAACCTGGCCCGCCTGCACGGCGTCGCCTTCTCGCACGAGGATCTGACCGACCACGCCACCCGTTGGATGCTGCACCTTTTTAACGCTGGAATCGACGACCAGCCTTCCCGAAGCAATGACGGCTCCAGAAAGCTCCGTGACCGCGGCCAGGCTTCCGGCCCCACCAACCAGGAGCATGCAGACCGCGACACCGCCGAACAGATAGCGTCGAATGGTCCGATCGATCGCGGATGCCGTGTGTTGCGTCATCAGTGTGTCGCCTCCTCAGGGCCGGAGACGACCTTCAGGGGAACGCTGCCCGAACGGGTTACCTTGCTCAAGACCTCATTCTTGGGGCCAAACGCCTGGACACGGCCGTTGGCCATGACGAGTACCTGATCCAGGCTTGCAAGCGCGCTCGGCCGATGTGCCACCACCACAGCAATGCCGCCTCGCGCCCGCACGCCCTCAATTGCCGCCGCCAGCGCGGCCTCCCCTTCGGAATCGAGGTTGGAATTAGGCTCGTCCAGGATGACGAGGAACGGATCGCCATAGAGGGCCCGAGCGAGCGCAACCCGCTGTCTCTGGCCCGCCGAAAGCGCCGACCCGGCCTCGCCGATCCGCGTTTCGTAGCCTTCCGGCAGATGGACGACAAGGTCATGAACGCCGGCCGCGCGCGCAGCCGCCAGTATCTTGTCCGACGAGGCTTGAGGTTCGAAGCGTGCGATGTTCTCGGCAATGGTGCCATCGAACAGTTGCACATCCTGCGGCAGATAGCCGACATGGTTGCCCAGTTCTTGCGGCGACCACTGGTCGAGCGTTGCTCCGTCCAGCCTGACGGTCCCACGGGTTGGAAGCCATATCCCGGCCATTGCTCGGACAAGCGACGATTTTCCGGACGCGCTCGGTCCGACGATGCCAAGGCCGGCACCCTTCTCCAGCGCGAACCCGACATCCTGCACAACCACACGACGCTCGCCGGGTGGGGTGACGCTAATGCTTTCTACGGCAAGAGCAGATACAGGTGCCGACAGCGAGACACTCGTGGCAGTTTCGGGAAGCATGGCCAAAAGCTGGCTCAGCCGGGTCCATGCCTGGCGAGCACTGACGAAACCCTTCCAGTGGGCGATGGCCAGTTCGACCGGTGCGAGCGCCCGGCTCATCATAATCGAACTGGCGATCATAATACCGGCTGTCGCTTCTTGATGAATGACCAGATAGGCGCCGATCGCCAGTATACCCGACTGCAGCATCATGCGCAGGATCTTCGAGATCGTCCCGAGCGTCCCAGCCAGGTCGCTGGCTCTTGCGTTCGTGTTGAGAAAATCGGCGTTGACGCTTGACCAGCGCTCGGCGATGCGCGCGCCAAAGCCCATCGCCTGCAGGACCTCTGCGTTGCGACGCGTCGCTTCCGCAAGCGTATTGCGCGCTGCCGCCTGGCTGTTTGCCCTCTTCGCAGGCTCCCTCGTGCGAACTTCGGCAAGCAGAGTCAGGCTAGAGAGAAGGATGGCGCCTGCCAGCGCCGTCATGCCGATCCAGACATGGAACAGGAAGCAAATTGCCAGATACAGCGGCATCCACGGCAGGTCGAAAAGCGCAGTCGGACCAGTGCTCGACAGAAACGAACGCACCTGGTCAAGATCCCGCAACGACTGAAGGCCGTCGCCTGGGAGCTTGGTGAGCAACGGCAAACGCATAAGGGCGGTATAGACTTGCCCACTCAATCGCGCGTCCAAAGCCATCCCGATGCGCACGAGCAACCGCGACCGGATAAGCTCAAGAACGCCTTGGAAAATGAACAGCATGCCGGTAAATACGGCAAGCCCGACAAGCGTCGGCACACTGCGGCCGGTGATGACCCGATCATAGACCTGCAGCATGAAGAACGAGCCGGTCAGCGCCAGAACATTGACGACGCCGCTCATCAGGGCAATTCCAGCGAACGCGCGGCGGAAAGAAGCCAAAACCGCAGCGAGGGTTGGTCGCGGCCGCTCGGACGAATGGGAATGCGACATCGCCTTCACATCGGTTCCAGTTCGGTCCCAGGCGCAAGAATCGTGCCCGAAATCGGGCTCGATGACAACGTCTCCATACCGCCGCCACCGTCAGGTGTTGCGCCTAGATATGCCAATCGTTCAGCGCGTACGCGTGGACGTAGTCGATCTGCATTTCTGCAGGTGTCGCAAGCCCGTCGGCAGGCGCTCCCGCGAGCCCACCGACCGCCAGGTCGACCAGCATATACATGGGATCGTGCATATCGGAAGGCGTTGCGGCACGAGCAACTTCGACGTCGTCGAAATACCAGACGAGTTCGTCTTCTGTCCACAGCACTCCGTAGGTGTGGAACCCTTCGGTATCCGCGGCATAGGCCGTCGAGGACACTGTCGTATGCGTTCCCGTCTCGTTGGAGTGGCTTGTCAGAATGAGCTTGTTTGGATCCTGACCGAGCATTTCCACGACGTCCAGTTCCGGTGGCCAGGAGCCGTCAGCCGGCAGAAGCCAGAAGGCCGGCCATACACCTTGTTTTTCGGGCATGTCAGCCCGAATTTCGAAATAGCCGTAGGTTTGTGCGAAGGACTCATAGGTCGTCAGCAAACCTGACGTGTATTTGTAATCGTTTATGTAGGGCTGGATTGCCGCGGGAGCCCGGGCGGCAGTAATCGTGAGAACACCGTCCTCAACGCTGAACGGGTTGACCGAACTCGTCGGGGCGTAGTTGGTGTCGATATACCATTGAAGCTCCTTGTTGCTCGTGAGCGAACTGCCGTTCGCGGCACCCCACCAGAAGTTCGAGTCCCAGGTGCCGCTCGAGCCATTCCACAGGTCGAGCGTGTTGAACTCGTCCGAGAAGGTGAGTTCCAGATGCGACCTGTCCAGGGCCAGATCGAACTGGCCTGGGGTGAACTGGTCGATGGTCTTATTGGCGAAAACGAGAAACTCGTCATCGGACAGGTTAAGTTGGACGTTCGCTCCCGACTGGACCATGTTGGCGTGCACATCCTCGAAGGAGGTGAAGCCGTAACTCCCGACACGCACGGTATCGTCGGCGCCAAAGTCGAGAATCAGGTCACTGCCGTTGCCGGGGGTCACGACGAAAATGTCCGCCCCGGGTCCGCCCTTGAGAACGTCATCGCCCTGTAACCCGTCGAGCGTCTGTTGGCCGGAGCCGCCGGCAACGATGTTGTTTAGCTCGTTTCCGAAAGCATAGTGTTTGTCGCCGGTGACCGTCAGGTTCTCGAAATTCGCTGGCAGCTTGTAGCTCATCCAGGTCGAGATGGTGTCGACACCCTCGTTGGGTAGCTCGACCGCCTTGTTTTTGGAGGAATACAGATAATAGATGTCATCGCCCTTGCCGCCGTACATCGTGACGGTGACGCTACCGTCGGCGTACATTGAGTCGTTGTAGATGCTGCCATAAAGTGTGGGGCCGGAGTTCGTCGCCGAATACCACTTTACCGAGGACCCGCTGTAGGCGAGTGGAACACCCTTGGCGTTCAGTACGTTGGCCATTTGGGTCCTCTCCTTTTTCTCGCCTCGAAATCGGGCCTAACACCTATTGAGAGCAAAAGGAGCCAGTACCATTTAGCTTTCGAGTTTAGAGAGTTACCAAAAGGTTAATATGCAGCGGAGCCACTTGCCCGGGGCCGCCTCACCCCTTCAAGGGCTCTAGAAGTGGCAGCCGGCGCTTGCCGCTCTCCTTCGGCCGGTCGCAATGTTAGACGTATGGCCGTTGCGCCCGACGCAAGGCTTGTTGTCAGGTGCATGACGCGGTGCGTGAAATGCAGCCTTGGCGATGGCGGGCGCGCTGCATTGTTGATATCGTACGCACAGAACAGGCGCGCAAATGACATCTGATTCAGAGAAGGCCGAAGCGGTCGAGCAGTTGCTTGATACACCTGACCTTGCAACCGCACTGGAAAGCGAACAGTTCAAAAAATTCCTTGACCAGGTGCCGATCGCCATAGCCGTTTCGGACCTTGCCGCTGAGGAGCGTGTGGTCTACGCCAATCCGGAATTCGAGAAACTCTCAGGCCTGACGGCCGCCAGGCTCACGCGAGAAAACTGGGCGGCCCTTTTGGGCATAGGCCTCCATCAGCAAAAGGACAGGCCGCTTGCCGAGGCCGTGGCCGAGGGAACCGATTTGGTCGGCACCTTCTGGCTGGAGCGCAACGAGGACAAGCCGGTGATCGTCGACGTTTATTCCAACGTGATCGAAGACGACAACGGCAAGGTGTGCTTCCGGCTGGTGGCGCTGGTCGACGTATCCGCCCATGGCGAGGCGGGAGATGAGCGCTCGGCGGAGGAGCGTGTCAGCGAGAAAGACACGCTGCTGCGCGAACTGCAGCACCGGGTGAAGAACAACCTGCAGATGATCACTGCGCTGATCCGGCTGGAAAGCCGCAACGCGACCGAGGCCGACCGGAGACGGTTTGAGCGGCTCGCCGGTCGCGTCGACGCTCTGGCGATCCTCTACCAGACGCTAACGGCCGACGAGCCGAAGGAGGAGGTCGATCTTGGCGTCTATCTCAGCCAGATCGCGTCCGCGGTGATGAGTTCGCACGCAGTCGAGGGGATCCGCCTGGATATGAAGGTGGATACATATCCCGTGTCAATAAACGTCGCCATGCCGGCGGGACTGGTCGTGAACGAACTGCTGACCAATTCACTGAAGCATGCGTTCCGGGGACGCGACGGCGGCACGATAACGCTGCACAGCATCGTCAATGGCGACGGCTGCCGGGTTATAGTGGCGGACGACGGAATCGGCCTGCCGGAAGGCGAGACGTGGCCCAAGCCAGGCAAGCTCGGAGCGCTGATCGCGCGCTCGCTGACCGAGAACGCCAAGGCGCAGTTCGCAGTCGACTCTAGCGCCAGCAAAGGGACGAAGGTGACCATCATCTTCAAACGATCGGCGGCAGCAAGCTGAAAAATTGCCATCGAACATACCAGGCTGGCAGCTGGCTTCATGCCGCGGCCTTGGGCAGGTGCCTGGCCCGGACGCCCTTGAAACGGCCTCCTTCATACGGTCGAAATCTTCCATCGAAGAGCCGGCAGGTACGTCCGCGGGGCAAGCAGGATGAAGTATGCGGGCGTTTCGCTCGGTTGGGCTAGTTTTAGCGTGACCGGCCTTAAAAACAGCTGGCAGGTGGCGCTCTGCCGTAGTGAATATGCTCCAACAAGCTACAATATCCGCCAACAAGGCTGCTGCGGAGGCAGTGTTCGTGCATCACCATTTTGCTGGGCTTCCGCAGCTCGGGCCTGAGCCGAATTTACACCCTTGCGCTCAAGTGGACAGATACTCGCCAAGCGGGGGCAAGTGTTCTATGGTCTCTGGTGGCATCGGATAGTGCAAGGTATCGATGCTCAGTCTGTCGCTTTAGGCAGGGGAGGGGGCCATGTTCGAAGTCGTTGCATCCTGCAGGAAAGCGGGGCCAGGAAGCTGGTTCGCCACAAATATCCTCGGCTTCATCGTCGCGCTGTCGGTGTTGTTTTTACCCGGACTGGAAAGCGCGAATGCACAGACGAACTGGACACTCGATCCGGCCGCCTCGGTGCTCACCTATCAGTCGGTCAAGAAGAACACGATCGTTGAAACCAACAAGATCAGGAACATCGCCGGCACTCTTTCTTCGACGGGTGAGGCCAATATCAAGCTTGACCTCAACTCCGTCGATACCGGTGTCGACCTTCGCAACGTCCGCATGCGGTTCCTTTTCTTTGAGACATTCAAGTATCCGACCGCAGAACTGACCGCAAAGGTGGATCCTGCGGCGTTTGCCGAGCTTGCGACGAAGCGAAGGGTCAAGGCAGTGCTACCATTCCGCCTCAACCTGCATGGGGTCGACAAGGATCTTGAGGCCAATGTCGTGGTGACCATGATCAGCGACAGCATGGTCTCCGTCGCTTCGGAAGCGCCCGTCGCCGTGCATGTCGAGGATTTCGGACTGCTGCCGAATGTCGACAAGCTGCAACAGGCCGCCAATGTGACCAACATTGTTCCAGCCGCTTCGGTCTCGTTCGATTTCGTGTTCAACGCCGATGGCACCAAGCCCGCGGCCGTCCAGACCGTCGCGGCAAGCGCCGCCGACGTCGGGCCCGTTGCCACCGATGCCGCGAAGGCGAACTTCAGCGACGAGGAGTGCCTCAACCGGTTCGCGGTGCTCTCTCGCACCGGAGCCATCTATTTTCGGACGGCGAGCGCACGGCTCGACAGCCAAAGCCGTCCGCTGCTGGCTGAGGTCGTTGGCGTAGTCGGCAAGTGCCCAGGCCTGAAGGTGGAGGTTTCCGGCCACACCGATTCCGATGGGTCGCCAGCCGCCAACAAGCTCCTGTCGGAGCGCAGGGCCAAGGCAGTTGCTGATGCCATTGTTGCCGCCGGGATTGCTCGCACGCAGATCACGGCGACCGGTTACGGCGAGGAGCGGCCAGTTACCGCCAACGACACGCCGAAGAACAAGGCGCTCAATCGGCGGATTGAGTTTTCCGCCACCAAGCTCCTCAACTGAGGAAGGGCCTTTTGTTCCGGCGGGGCTCCGATCTGATTGCTTGGTTTGGTGGTGTCCCGCGCGCGATCGGGCTGGTGATGCTCTCGCTGTTCTTGACCTTGACGGCGGCCAATGCCGAACGCCGTGTTGCTCTGGTCCTTGGCAACTCCCAGTATCAGCATGCGCCGGCGCTGACCAACCCGGTACACGACGCGCAGGCTGTTGCCGAACGCCTCAAGAGCCTGGATTTTGAAGTCGTCTCCGGGTTCGATCTGACCAAATTGCAGACCCAGACGACGATTGCGCACTTCGCAAAGCAGGTGCGCGGCGCCGACATTGCCCTTTTCTTTTACGCGGGCCACGGCTTGCAGGTTTCAGGCAGCAACTACCTGCTTCCGGTCGATGCCGCACTGGAAGACGAGACCTCGCTCGACTTCGAAGCCGTGCCGGTGGATTTCATCTTGCGGCAAATGTCGCGCGAGACCAGCATAAGACTGATTTTCCTCGACGCCTGTCGCGACAACCCCTTGGCCGAGGTGTTGGCAAAGACCGCAGGCGTCAAGGGAGCGAGAAGTGGCCTTGCCGAAATCCCGATCGAGAATGGCGGCGCTGGCACGCTGGTCGCCTTTTCCACCAGTCCCAATCAGGTCGCCTATGACGGATCGAGCGAACACTCACCGTTCACGTCGGCGCTGCTTGCCCATATCGGGGCCTCGAACGTCTCCATCACCGACGCGATGAACAGGGTTACCGCCGACGTGTTCAAAGCAACGGCCGGCAAACAGCGCCCGTGGATCAATGTCTCGCTAACCACCGAGGTCGTGTTGCACAAAGTGGATCTGAACGCGCCACTGATCGTCGGTGAGGCGACCGCTCCGCAACAACCGCAAGGCGGCTCGGGCGGGCGCAACGCCGCCGCAAATCCGTCTGGCGCTGACGATGCCCAGCTTGCGCTCAATGTGCTGCGTCAGAAAATCCCGAGACTGGCTTCGGACGAGCCGATCTTTTTCGACCAACCTGTCGATTTCGGAGATCCAGCAATCGACGGCAAGAGTATCGCTGAGCTGATCACAGGCAAACCACTCTTCACTCCCGTGGAAGGGCTCGACAAGGCGGTGTGGGAGGGCAAGCACTGCAACGGCTGCCATGAGTGGAATGAGGATCGGCTATGCGAACAGGCGAAAAATTTCGCCGCCAACGATGTCTCCGTTCTACGCCTGCAACATCCGCTTGGGACACGCTTCAAGGTGGCGCTGGCCAAATGGGCGCAAGGCGGCTGCAAGTGAGATCTGGGGCCCTTGGGTTCGAAAACCCCTGGTCAAGACGATGGAGCTGCGTCTATTGGAATGGTTCGGGTCTAGTACGCATCCGCCGATTGGCGCTGCGCCTCGATCTCGGCCAACTGGAGGCCCATTTCGACAAAGGCGGAGAGAACGGCAAAGCGGTCGGCCAGTGCGACGCGCGCCAGCCCTGCTAGAACACCGGCATTGACTGCATGGGCGGCAGGATGTGGCTGCAAGGCCGTTGGCGCGGTTGCGCCGACGACAGATCCGGCAACGCCAAAACCATTGTCACGCCATTCCGCAGCCAAGGCAATCCAGGCGCCCGGCGTTGTCGGCGGGGTTCCCGCAGCCTTGCTCACTGCGGCGCGATGGCGGGGACTGTCCGGTTCGCTGACCCAGTCGCGAACAAGCGCGAGCAGCTCTTGATCTGTCTTATCGAGCAGCTCGCTCAGATGCCCCAGGCATTCATGCGCCCACCAGACCGCAGCCCGATCAGGAAGCAGGTAGGCACAAAACGTGATCGCCTCTTCGGGAATGGGCCCGGCGAGGAGATCGCGGCAAAACTCGATCGAACGCTGCTCGGTTGGAAGGGCTCTCATGTCTCTGGCGACAGCGGGACAAGCCATGAAAAGATCCCGTGCCGTTTTGAATCGGAGCCCATTGGCCATGACGCCACGCCTTCATCGAGAACCAGTCGGTACTCAAGCCCCCGGCGTGGCGGCGGTCAAGTCTCAACTCGTGGGGACGGGAGATCGGCCGACACAGCCACGGGCTCAGCGTTTATTGACAGACAAATGCGTGGGAATTTGGTATATTCACCTTGGTAACATCCGATGCTCAACAGGAGTAACCGCTATGCGGTGGGCCAGTTCACCCTTGGTGTTGGCGGTCGTGGCTTTCTCGACCCATGTTTCCGCCGACCCTGTCCAGAAATCAGAAGACATCGTCAAGTTTTTTGCTGGCGCGGCCGACCTCGGCAAGTCGCGTGGGATTTGTGTCGGCACTGAGGAGCAGTGCAAGAGCAAGACCAAGGCAAAAGACGGGCCGGCCGACAAATCCAGTCTCGACATGCTGATCAATTTCGGGCTGGATTCGGCCGAACTCGACGCGACCGCACGCGCTGAACTCGAGGAGTTTGCCAAGGCCCTGAAGGACAGCCGGATCAGTACTTTCCATTTCGTCGTCGAAGGTTACACCGACGCTTCCGGTCCGGAGCACTACAATGAGCGGCTGTCGCAGCGACGAGCGCAATCGGTGACGTCCTTCCTCACATCCAGTGGCATCGAGGCTGACCGCATCAACGCGATCGGGTTGGGCGAAGCGCATCCGCGTAGCCCCAATCCATACGACGCCGTCAACCGCCGCGTGGAAATGCGTATAAAGGCCGAGTAGCGTACGCTGGTGCATGCCGCCTGAAACTGTGCAGCAGTGCGTCAGGAACTGAGTGGTAAGCGCAGCGGCAGGCCAGGCGAATGGGCTTGGAACGTTCGGCTGCGTTGCACGGGGTTGATCGGCAGCATATCCGGCACGCACGGCTTCCATCATCGGATCTGTCTGAACCTCGAGGAATGCCAATTGCTCGCGCGTCAGATAGGTGGTCGGCGCAAGACCATTCTTGGCTTGCCAGAGATGCCGATCGCCCGGCGGGTCTGCGGACCTATGTTTCCGTCAATGCGGCCAAGTTCGTTGCCCAACGCCTCGATGCGCAGGTGCAGGTCGATGCGGCTCTGGCGGTCAAGACCGATCGCACTTTCTGTCAATTCGGTGCCCGCTGTTTGCTTCACCTCGTCCGAAACGCGCTTCGAAGCCTCATCCCAAAGGCGTTGCTCGACTTCCCAGGATGGAGGATCGCTGGCAGCGGCCACAGGAGAGGGCGCCGCTGCGGGGTTCGACGCGTCGGCCGCTGGCTTTGCGGCAGGCGCCGCTGCCTCAGCGGGTTTTCTAAGGAAGACCTCACCGCCCAGCGACGCATTATGCCATGGCCTCTGCCGACCTTGCGTGGTTTCGGTCACTTCGCCGCGCACGCGTGTCAGCGCGCACTGGATTTCAACGCGGGCTCGGTCAGGTGCCTTGCGAGCGCCGTTGAGTAAGGAGTGTCAAAGCCGTTGCCCTCGAAAGCTATGGCGCCCGGATCCGTCGCATAGGCAATCAGCAGGCCACCTGTGCCCACACCGTCCGATTTTGCTTCCACCGGCGCCAGGCCGGGCGTTGCGCACGCTACGTGCACATGGGATCTCCGGCAGCACGAAGGGCGAAAGAAACGCGCTGGTGCCGGGCTATGTTATGTCGCCGGTCGAACGCCAACGGATGGGCGCCCGGTCGGAAGGCCCGCTTGTCGGGGGCGGCATCGAGCCTCTATTTCGTGCGCCACCTTTCGTGCGCTACCGCTTGAGTATCCGTCGTCGCTACTCTATATGATGCGTGATGATTGATGCGCACCAAGGAGGGCGATATGAGAACGACACTGGCGATCGATGACGACGTCCTGGTCGCGGCCAAGGCCATGGCCCGGCAGCAGGACCGCAGCGTGGGCGAGATCATCACCGATCTCGCCCGGCGCTCGCTGCGCCGCCCGCAAGCCGGCGGCGAGCGCAACGGGATACCTCTGCTGTCGCCTCGGCCGGGTGCACCTCCTGTCACGCTTGAGACGGTCAATGCCTTGCGTGACGAGTTGCTGTGACCTTCCTGCTCGACATCAATGTGTTGATCGCGCTGATCGATCCCGGCCATGTCGCCCATGACGACGCCCATGGCTGGTTCGAAGTGACCGGTCACGCCGCATGGGCCACCTGTCCCACTACCGAAAACGGCGTCATGCGCATCGTCGGAAACCAAAAATATCCTAATTCTCCCGGCTCGCCTGCCGTCGTTGCGCAAATCGTCACCAAGTTGCGAGCCCTGCATGGGCACAGCTTCTGGTCCGACGATGTGAGCCTGGTTGGCTCCGTCGACATCGATGCGGCGAAAATCCTGACCTCGGCACAGGTCACCGATACCTATCTTCTTGCGCTCGCCAAGGCGCATGGCGGCCAACTTGCGAGCTTTGACCGCAAGCTGTCGGGGGCGGCCGTGAAGGCCGGGAAGACTACACTACACTTGATCCCCACAAGGTAGACCGCGGGGCTCTTTCTGTCAGGGGTATATACCGGCAAAGGATCAGCCGTTGAGCGCGTCCTTGATGGCCTTAGCCGGCGTGAAGGACAGCTTCTTCCGGAATGAGATGCCCCCACCCTAAAACTTTCTTATACAGAATTAGCATCGCTGTTGGGCCGAGCTGGTGCGCGTATCGGCCTCACTGGCGATTGCAGTACCCCCTTGCGCGCTTGCGCGCGCGCGGGGGAATTCCTGTATAAGCGATAACAGTCGACTTGGCGACCGGTCCTTACTGTCGTCGCTCCAGACCGGCGACCACCCCTATGCCACTTTTTCTTTCTCGCCATCTCGCTCGTTATTAATCTTGCCCTTTCGTGGGAGGGCTGTGTGGTGTCGGAAACAGGTGAGCAGGAAATACTATCGGCAGCTTGGCGGCATGAAGAAATCTTAAGAAATGCATTCCGAGATACGTTTCTGGATGTGAAGCTAACGACAATCTTCAATTTGGTTCGTATATAATCGTGTTGTGAACGCGTAATTGAGGAGCTCCCGAAATGAACGCAAAGCTCAAAAACAAAGCCCGTCGCAAGATAATTCTTGATGGATACCTTAATAACGAACCGTTGAAAGATATTGCGACCAAGATCGGATGCTCACTGGGGAGTTTAAGAGTCAGCGCCAGTAAACTCGGTTGCACTCGAACCCCGACGGAGGCGGCGGAATTTCGGCGTGGCTTTCATATCCCGGAACACAAACGGGAAGATTACAACCAGTTGATGATCTATGGACGGTATAAATCTCGCGATTGCGCGCAAATTTTGGGACTATTAACAGTGCAATCATCAGGTTTCGAGTAAGGTTATTACAATACAATCCGGACGATATTATCACTTAAAAACTTTTCTGTAAATCCCGAATAACTTGCTTCAGGCTGGTGAAACTTTGGGTAGGGGTAGAAAATGACTCTGATGGATAGACACAGTGATGCTGTTTCGGGTAACCGATACATTGCGATAACGACCAAGTATAACCATGAGGCGCATACGACGCGGCCCTCTTATGCTTTTCCTCCAGATCGTGCATCGGGCGCAGGGGTCGGGGAGCCAAGAGCACGCAGCCTGGAATCCGTAACCGGCATGCTTGATCGCATCGGCTGCGGCTATCTCGTGCTGAACCGCGAGAGGAAAGTGGTCGAATGGAACGCAGCCGCTCAAACCACGCTGGAGCGCCAGGGAGAAGTGGCCGGTACGGCCAGCGGGCTTTCGGTGGCCTTGAGGCGGCTGATCGCGAATGTTCCGGCCCATTTCCTGCCGGGCTCACTATCGTGGGTGGTGATCCGCAGCAGCGGCGACAGGCCTGTGATATTGAACGAGAACGGGTTTATCGCTCCTGACGGAACGAGCATTGTGGCGTTACTGGACCGCGAGAACAGGTCGGGGCCAAATCCTCAGACACTGCAAAAGATGTTTGGCTTGACGAGCGCGGAAACGCACCTGGCGTTGCGCTTGGCTCAGGGCGATGCGCCGCTGGAGATCGCCCGCAATTGGCGCCTCAGCCGCACCACGATCCGCTCCCAGCTTGCCTCGCTGTTCGCCAAGACCGAAACGAAACGTCAGGCGGAACTGGTGGCTCTTCTTGGGCACATTTCAGTCTTGCCATAACTGACGAATCCGATCTATGCCGGCGCCTACGCTTTTGGCCGACGCGGAACGCGCGTTTTGATGGAAGACGGCCGCAAGCGCGTTGTGCGCGACAGCATTCGCCGGAACTGGAAGGATTGGGAGGTTTTGATCCGCGACCACCACGAGGCATATATTTCCTGGGAGGAGTTTGAGAGGAATCAGCACCTGATTGCTAACAACGCCAACGAGGAAGCGGGTGAGCCCTTCCCAATGGGCAAGACCATAGCGGATGTCTTCGGCCAGCTTTGAGCCCGAGGAGATCATCGACAATTGCTTTTCA